>CANGRU010000019.1 GCA_947456315.1 Beijerinckiaceae bacterium
CATCGAACGCTGTCAGCGGCTCGACCTTGTCCTCATCGGCCACAACAGGAGCCGGTTCAGATGCGACAGGGAGAGCGGGCTCCGTCTTCTCGTCTTCCAGAGGCGGAAACACAAATTTGAAATCGCGCAAAGCAGCGGGACGCTCGGCTGTCTCGACGGCTTCCTCTACAACAGGCTCAAGCTCGGCTGCGGGTTCGGGTTTGGGTTCTGGTGCGGGCTCCACAAAGAGCGAGGGCGCATCGCGAAACATCGGCGCGCGCGCAACAAAGTCACGCGGCTCATCAAAATTGGGCTCGGCAAATGTCGGGGCAACAGGGGCCACAACGGGCGGCATCGACGCGGCGGGCTCGAGTGTCTCCTCGCGCGGCGCCATCTGCGCACCAGACAGAGCTGAGGCAAGACGATCGACACGGGCGATCAAGGCCGCAATGGCCATGATCACAAGACCAGCGGCACCAGCAACCGCACCGGCGATGAAGGTTGCCCAGCCGCGCTCGACCTGAATGATGCTCTCACCAATCACCAGACCATAGACGCCTGTGATGCTCAGGAGCGCACCCGCCCCGGCCACAATCCATTTCATGTCACATCAGTCCCGGAGAGCAGCAGAGAGGCTGCAATTTCAAAACAAGCTAAGCTCTTTTTAGCCACTGGGGCATTGTTTTGCAAAAAATCGGCTCAGCGCCCTGCCCGTCAGGCCTGCACCAAACGCAAACGGGGCCCCGAAGGGCCCCGCCAAGCTTTTGATCTATATGATCAGAGGCCGCCGTTTTGCTGGGCGACCATCATGTAGAGCATGCCGATCGAGAACATGGTGTTGAAGCGCGAGGCCATCAAAGCAATCTTGGCAGATGCGGCTTTTTCCTCAGCGGAGGCCTCAACAATGCCGAGCACCTTCTTCTGATTCGGCCAGATGATGAACCAGACGTTGAAGGCCATGACCAGCGCCATCCACATGCCGATGCCAATGGCCAGCACGTTCTTCTGCAAGGTCAGAGCGTCGAGAATGTAGCCGTTCATCCAGGCGAGCAGCAGACCGGTGACCACTGTTGCCAGCGCGCCATAACGGAACCACCACAACACATTCGGTGCGATGAATTTTGTAATCGCAGCGCGATGTTCAGCCGGCTCGATCTTCGGCACAGTCGGAACCTGCACGAAGTTGAGATACCACAACAGGCCGATCCACATCACCCCGGACAGAACGTGCAGCCAACGCATGACAAATGCGCCCCAAGCGTGGCTGAACTGGACGGGCTGACCCGTGACAGCGCCAGCAACGACGACAATCGCGATCAGCAGGATGAGACCTGCGAGCAAAGTACGCGGAAGAGACTGGAAGATGGATGCCATTGGCCCGTGCCCCTCTTTTTGATTGATCTTGTTTGGTTGATCTTGATCCGCTCACGAGGGCCTGCGCCACCCCTGAGCTTCGTGCTGGACTTTACACAAATGCGCATGGGGGTAAAGCACCAAGACTTGATGGAAACCCCTGATTTTCCTGCAATCAGCGCGATCTGTTCCATTTCGGGACGAAAGCTGGGCCACAAAGGCTGTTCAGCGCCCCGAACCGCCTTGGGCGACAATATCGCGGAACTTGTCCGAGAGTAAAAACTCCAGCTCCTGTTCGCGCGAATAAGTGGCCGGATCCAGCCGCTCCAGCTCAGAATCGACGCGTCCGGGATGGCACATGATCAGATGGCGCGCGCCGGGGCTTGCCAGAAAACGCACAAAGTCTTGCGCATAATCGCGACGCGGATCGAAGGCCGAAAATCCGGCAAAGCCTTCGTTGGTGACAAAGCCTCTGGTCTGCGCCCGCGCGCCAAAACCGCGGCCCGCCAACGCCACCGTCATGGCTTTGGGCACTTGCACACCACGGCTGAGAATCCGCGCCATCGTGTCACCGCTATCGCGCATCCAGATTTTGCCGGCCAAGCCACGTTTGCTGGCCTCATCCAGCAACCAGTCGCGGATGCCGGGCAACATATGCACATGCTGATGCCCGTCGATGAAAGCCGGGGCGCGGCCGTAATGCTCGGCAAAGGCATCGATCTGTGCGCCGATCTCGGCGCGCAGCTCTGCCTCTGGCAATTGGCGGGCATGGGCCAGGCGGATCATCTGCAGAATGGAAGGCAGCCGGCCGTGGCGGGTGAGGCTTTTGAGGCCGGTCAGGGCTGGTCCCAAGGTCAGGTCCAGATGCAACCCCGCCTCCACCCCGTCACCGAGGGAGGCCAGATCACGGGCAGCGACCTTCCAATGAGGCCGCGTGGTCATTGCCCCTGTGGCATCCAGACGGCCCGCCTCGATGGCCTCCAGAATACCGCCAGAGACGGCCTGCGTCAGGCCATAATCGTCGGCACAAATGGTGAGGCTGCGGGCAAGCATTGGTCAGGTCCGGTTCGAGGCGTTGGCACCACTCTACAGGCTGCGGGCGTCTTCACCAAAACCTTGCACAAAAGGCCCTGCCGCAATAGGCATCGAACAGGACGGGACAAACCCGGAGCACACGGGAAGACGATGAACATGACAGGCGCCAGCCCAAAGGGAACACCGGAACTTTCCGTGGTGGTTCCTGTCTATAACGAGGCCGACAATCTGGAGGCGCTGGTTGCGCGTCTGGTGCCTGTGCTCGAGCGCATCGCCACAAGCCATGAAATCCTCTTCATCGATGATGGCTCTTCGGATGACAGCATGGCGCGCCTGCGCGACATCCATGCGCGTGATCCGCGCTGCCGCGCTGTTTCCTTCAGCCGCAACTTCGGCAAAGAGATTGCCATTGCCGCCGGCCTTGATCATGCACGCGGACAAGCTGTCATCATCATCGATGCCGATTTGCAACATCCACCCGAAGTGATCGAGACATTCGTCGCGCGCTGGCGTGAAGGCTACAAGAATGTCTATGGCACGCGCATCGACCGCAATGCGGATTCACCTTTGCGCCGCATGCTGACGCGCCGCTTCTATGCTTTGTTTGAAAGTTTTGGCGAGACGGGCCTGCCCGATGGCGCGGGAGATTTCCGTTTGCTGGATCGCCAAGCCGTCGAAGCTTTGAAGAGCATGCCCGAGCGTGCGCGCTTTTCCAAAGGGCTTTATGCATGGATCGGTTTCAAATCCATCGGCGTGCCGTTTGACGTGGCAGAGCGCCATTCCGGCACAACCAAATTTTCCTACGGCAAGCTGACCCGCTTTGCGCTCGATGGCTTGATGTCCTTCTCGACACTGCCCTTGAAAGTCTGGACCTATATCGGCCTTGCCGTCTCCGCTTTCTCGCTGCTGGCGGCTCTCTATTACATTCTGCAAACCATCTTCCATGGCATTGATGTGCCGGGCTATGCCTCGCTCATCGTGTCGATCATGTTCTTTGCCGGCGTGCAAATGCTGTCGCTGGGCATATTGGGTGAATATATCGGGCGCATCTTTGCCGAAGTGAAACGCCGCCCGCTCTATCTGGTTGCCGAGCGGCTGGAAGACGAGGCGAGTGTCGCGCCGGTCAACCCCACGCCTGTCACCCGCGTGTCGGCCTGACATGTATAAAAACCTCCTCTCCGTTGCGGGGTTCACGCTGCTGTCACGCGTGAGCGGTTTTTTCCGCGATGTGGTTTTGGGGGCGGTGCTAGGCGCGGGCGCGCTGGCAGATGCTTTTTACATTGCCTTTCGCTTGCCCAATCATTTCCGCGCCATTTTTGGCGAAGGCGCTTTCAATGCGGCCTTTGTGCCCAGTTATGCGCGTGTGCTGGAAACACAAGGCAGTGACAAAGCGCGCCTGTTTGGCGGGCAGATTCTGACACTGCTGCTGATCTCGCAATTGGTCTTGCTGGGTGGAGCGTGGATCTTCACCGACGAGCTGGTGCGCTTGCTGGCACCGGGCCTTGCCGACCGTCCCGCGCAGCTGGCTGCCGCCGTCACCATGACACGCATCACATTCCCCTATCTCACCTGTATCACGATTGTGACGCTGCTGTCGGGCGTGCTCAATGCGCATGGCCGCTTTGCCGCTGCCGCCTTTGCGCCCGTTCTGCTCAATCTGATGATGATCGGATTTTTGGGCGCAGCCTTTCTGTTTCCCGATGCCGGATTGGCGGCCAGCTTTGGCATTTTCACCGCAGGTCTGGCGGAACTGGCTTTGCTGATCATTGCGGCCAAACGCGCAGATGTGTTCACGCGCTGGCAGCGACCTGCATGGACAAGCGATGTGAAACAATTTTTCACCGCACTCGGCCCCGCCGTCATCGGGTCGGCCGGTGTGCAAATCGCCATGTTTGCCGACACGATCATCGGCTCGCTTCTGCCAGCGGGTGGCATTTCCTCGATCTATTATGCGGACCGTCTCTATCAACTGCCCATCGGCGTGATCGGCATTGCAGCAGGCACGGTGCTCTTGCCCGAAATGAGCCGCCGCTTGGCAGCGGATGACAAGCACGGTGCCTTTCACGCACAAAACCGCACGATGGCACTGACCATCGCTTTGTCAGCGCCTTTCTTTATTGCCTTCACGCTGATCCCCGATCTCATCATGCGCGGCGTGTTTTTGCGCGGCGCTTTTGACGATGACGCCGCACAGGCCGCCGCCGCCGTTCTCTCGGCCTATGGCACAGGATTGTTTGCCATTGTGCTGATCCGTTCGGCGATTGCGAGTTTTCAGGCGCGTGGTGACACGACAACGCCGATGTTCATTTCGCTGACGGCTGTAGCTTTCAACATTGTGCTGAAACTGGCCCTTTATGCGCCACTGGGTGCAGCCGGTCTGGCGCTTGCCACGGCCGCGGGCGCTTGGGTCAATTTCGGTCTGCTGGTGCTGCTCGCTGTGCGCGCAGGCGCGATGCAATTTGATGCGACACTGGGCAAGACCCTGGCCGCAACCCTTGTCGCCAGCCTCGCACTGGCGGGCGTGGCGATCTTCGGGCAAACACCTGTCGCGCAGATCACGGCCCATCTGCCCTTTGCCAAAGAAGCTGCTCTGGCGCTGCTCGGCCTCATCGGAGCTGCCACCTATGGGCTCATCCTGTGGGCCGCTTTGCGGATCTGTGGCGTCAACCTGTCACGGGCCAAAGCCAAAGCCTGAGGGTGACCGGATATCTTGGCCTCACAAAAACGGGCCTTGCCCAAAGCCCCCGCGCGTGGCTCTCTCTGGGCTCTGCATCTCCCGAGAGACCCTGATGAGCGGCCTGTTTGTTTTTGATGCCTATGGCACCCTGTTTGATGTGCACTCCGCCGTGGCCCGACATGCGGCAGATGTCGGCCCGCAGGCCGAGCGATTGTCCGAGCTGTGGCGCTCCAAACAGCTCGAATATACGTGGGTGCGCACACTCGCCGGTCGCTATGCCGATTTTCAGGAGCTCACCGAAGAGAGCCTCGATTATGCCGCCGACCGTTGCGGCGGGCTCACTGCCATTACCCGCGCCAGATTGCTGGCCGCCTATGCCGAGCTGTCCCCCTTCCCCGAGGTGCGGGGCGTGTTGAAGGGCCTGCGTTATCGCGGCATCAAGACCGCCATTCTCTCCAATGGCACGCCCGCCATGCTGGCCAAGGCCGTGACCTCGGCGGGGCTCGAGGGCCTGTTTGATGCGGTTCTCTCCGTTGACCCGCTCAAAATCTACAAGACGGCACCTGCGGCCTATGAGCTGGTGGGCAGCCAGTTTGGCACCAAGCCCGACGAGGTCACCTTTCTCTCCTCGAACCGCTGGGATATAGCGGGCGCTACAGCCTTCGGCTTTGCCTCGATCTGGGTGAACCGCACGGGCCTGCCCGACGAATATGCGGAGCTGGCGCCCAAGGCCGTGATCAAAAGCCTCGAGGCTTTGCTGGTGTGATGGTGGGGAGTTTTGTGACGCGCATGGCCGAGCCGCTTGTTCTGAATGATGTCACCGCATTGCGTAGCCAACTCGCACGCTGGCGCGCAAAGCGCGAAACGGTGGCGCTGGTCCCGACCATGGGCGCGTTGCATGACGGACACATCTCCTTGGGCCGCATCGCGCAGACGCGCGCGCATCATGTCGTCTACACGATCTTCGTCAATCCGACGCAATTTGCGCCGACCGAAGATCTGTCGGCCTATCCGCGCACCTTCGAGGCCGACCGCGCCAAACTGGCAGCGCTCGGCGCGGATGCGATTTTCGCACCCACACCTGACATCATGTATCCGCCAGGCTTTGCCACCACGATTTCGCTGAGCGGCCCGGCGGTCGCGGGCCTCGAAGATCGTTTCCGCCCGACGCATTTTGCCGGTGTGGCGACAGTCGTCGCAAAACTGCTCATTCAAGCCATGCCGGACCTTGCCATTTTTGGCGAAAAGGATTTTCAGCAACTCGCCGTCATCCGCCAGCTGGTGCGCGATCTTGATTTGCCGATCACCATTGCCGGCGGCCCGACTTTGCGCGAGGCCGATGGTCTGGCCATGTCATCACGCAATGTCTATTTGTCAGCAGACGAGCGTGCCAGCGCGCCGCTTCTGCAACGTGTGCTGAGCGAAGCGGCTGCCGCCATTGCTGCAGGCGAAGAGCCCGACAGCGTCCTCACCTATGGGCGTGAGCGCATTGTGCAAGGCGGCTTTGCGCTGGATTATCTGGAATGGCGTGATGCGATCAGCCTTGGCACAGCATCGCGCCAAAAACCCTCGCGACTGCTGGTCGCGGCAAAAATCGGACGCACGCGCCTGATCGACAATGTCGGCGTGCCTGCGGGAGGTCAGCCATGAGCTATGCCAATGAAAACCAGACCCGCAAGCAAGTGACGCTCAACGAGCTCGGCCGTATGCGCGCGGCCCATGACAAAATCGCCATGCTCACCTGTTATGATTCCAGCTTCGCCGCGCTGCTGGAGCGTGCCGGTGTCGATGTGCTGCTGGTCGGCGATTCCATGGGCAATGTGTTGCAAGGCCACAAGACCACGTTGCCTGTCACGCAAGAGCAGATGGAATATCACACAGGCTGCGTAGCACGCGCCGACACGCGTTGCTTCATCATTTCCGACATGGCTTTCGGCACCTATCAGGAAAGCCCCGAACAGGCGATGCGCAACGCATCCAAACTCATGGCCGCCGGCGCACAGATGGTGAAACTGGAAGGCGGGCAACATATTGCACCCACCGTGCGTTTTCTGGTGGAACGCGGCGTGCCGGTTTGCGCGCATATCGGCCTGACACCGCAATCGGTGCATCAGCTCGGCGGCTATCGCGTGCAAGGCGCCAATGAAGAAGCAGCCCTCGTGCTGCGCGAAGATGCGCATGCACTGGAAGACGCTGGTGCCTCCTTGGTCGTGCTGGAAATGGTGCCAGGAAAACTCGCCAAAGACATCACCTCAGCCCTGACACGCATGGCCACCATCGGCATTGGTGCCGGTGTGGATTGCGATGGTCAGGTGCTGGTCCTGCACGACATGCTGGGCGTCTATCCGGGCAAGAAGCCACGCTTCACCAAGGATTTCATGGCGGGCAGCGCATCGATCGAAGCGGCTGTGCAGGCCTATGTGGAGGCTGTGAAGGCGGGAACATTCCCCGGCATTGAACACAGCTACTGAGCCGTCATTGCGAGCCGAAGGCGAAGCAATCCAGAAGGCCTCACGTGTTGGCTCTGGATTGCTTCGCTGCGCTCGCAATGACGAGCTTGTTAGCCAGCCAGCGCATCCAGCACGCGTGCCCAGGAGCGTGCGCCCTTGGTGAATGAGCTCATTTCATATTTTTCATTGGGCGAATGAATGCGGTCATCATCCAGACCAAAGCCGATCATCAGCGCATCAATGCCGAGATCTTTCTTGAACAGACCGACAATCGGGATGGAACCGCCCGAGCCTGACAGCACTGGCTCCTTGTTCCATTCTGCGTGAAGCGCACGCCGTGCGCGGCCCAAGGCTTCAGATGAAAACGGCAAGGTCAGCGCGGGTGACGCGCCATGCGAGAGAAATTGCACTTTCGCATCCGCAGGCAGACGCGCTTTCACAAAGTCGCGGAAGCTCGCGACCACTTTGTCGGGGTCTTGCTTGCCAACCAAGCGGAACGAAAATTTCGCACTGGCTTGTGCGGGCAAAACCGTCTTCGAGCCTTTGCCCGTATAGCCCCCGAAAATGCCGTTCACATCGCAGGTCGGGCGCGACCAGATTTTTTCCAGAACGCTGCGATCTGATTCACCCGCGGGCACGGACAGACCGACATTGTTCAAAAAGGCAGCCTCGTCAAAATCAAGCTGGCGCCATTGCTCAGCGACATCTTCGGGCAATTCTTCGACGCCTTCATAAAAGCCCGGCAAGGCCACACGCCCCCGCGTATCGTGAATGTCGGCAATGATGCGCGACAGCACATGGATCGGATTGGTGGCCGGCCCGCCAAACATGCCCGAATGCAAATCGCGCGAAGCAGCGTCGATCACCACTTCTTCCAGCACCAGACCGCGCAGCATGGTGGTGATGGCGGGCGTGTCCTTGCTCCACATATTCGTGTCGCAGACGAGCATCAGATCAGCAGACAGCTCGTCCTTGTTGGCGGCAAGAAAGGCGGGCAGCGAGGGCGAGCCTGTTTCTTCTTCACCCTCAAACAGAATGGTGACATCGCAAGGCAAATCGCCGGACGTCTCGCGAAAAGCGCGACAGGCCTCGACAAAGGTCATCAGCTGGCCTTTGTCATCAGCCGAGCCACGCGCGACAATGCGCTGGCCGTCAGGCGAAAGATGCGGCTTGAACGGATCGCTTTCCCACAAGTCCAGCGGATCGGCAGGCTGCACATCATAATGTCCGTAGAAGAGGACATGGGGCACATCACGCCGCTTGGCTTTGGCATGAGCGACGACCATCGGATGCCCCGCTGTGGGGCGTATGGAGGCATCGAACCCCAGACCCTTCAATTCATCGACAAGCCATTGCGCGGCCCGCGCACAGTCTGGCGCGAAGGCCGGATCGGTCGAGACAGAGGGAATCGCCAGAAGACCAAACAAGCGCTGCACCGAAGCCTCGCGATTGTGATCAATGCGGGCGAGAACATCATCCATGGCCATGAGAGAATCCTATTTTGCTGTGGCAAAGAGTGTCGCAAATTCCCACCCTCATGGCGAGTGCGAGCGGGATCCATGAGGAGCCCCTTCGCATTGCCCGCTTTGGCGCTATACTGCCAAAAAAACCGGAGAGACTTCCCATGCAGGACTTGATCGCACGCATTGCCGACGCCTCGGGCCTTGAGCCCGCCATTGCCGAACAGGCCGTTGGCATGGTGCTGGCCTTTCTCCAGAAAGAGGCACCTGCCGCCGATATGGACAAGGTTTTGGCGGGCATTCCCGGTGCCGCCGATCTCGCTGCCGCCCATGCGGGCGGGGGTGGCGGCGGCCTCATGGGCATGTTTGGCGGTGGCCTGATGGGGCTGGCGGGTCAATTGTCCGGACTGGGGCTCGGCATGGGCGAAATGCAGGCCGTTGGCCGGGAGCTGTTTGCCATTGCCCGCGAAGTGGCTGGCGAAGACGCTGTGGGCGAGATTGCCGCCTCCGTGCCGGGTCTGTCCCAATTCACCTGAGGGCGCGCGACTACGACTTCCGAAGAGTGGCCCCCTGCATCGCAACATGCGAAAAAGGCCGGGATTTCTCCGCTTCATTCGGGATTGTGACGCGATATGGCCACGAATAAAGAGCCAGCTTTTGCCAGCGCCTTTCCGGCGGTTGACGAAGCCCATTGGAAAAAACTTGTCGACCGTGTGCTGAAAGGTGCGCCTTTCGAAAAACTGGTCGGCAAGACCTATGACGGCCTGTCCATCCAGCCGCTCTATCCGCGTGCCGCCAAAGCCTCGCCCATGGCAAGCGCCCACACGGGCGCATGGGACACGCTCGCGCGCATTGATCATCTTGATCCCCGCAGCGCACAAGCCCAAGCGCTGGATGATCTCGAAAATGGCGCCACCGGTCTGGCGCTGACCTTTGCAGGCAGCACAGGTGCTTATGGCTTTGGCCTGACACCGGACTTCGACACGCTCGACCATGTGCTCGACAATGTCATTCTGGAAACAGGCCTGCCGATCGAGATCGATGCGGGCAAAGCAGGCAGCGCCCTCGCCTCCGCTTTTGAAAAGATTGTCGCCGCACGCAAGCTTGCGCCTGCCGACGTCAATGTGCATTTCGGCCTCGACCCGTTGCATGAAAATATCGATGCAATCGCCGCCACTGCGCAACGTCTGAAAAAGGCTGGCTTCCGCGCGCCGATCATCGTGGCCGATGCGCGCCGCGTGCATATGGCTGGCGGCACAGAGGCACAGGAACTGGCGCTGGCACTCGCATCCTCCCTGTCGTCCTTGCGTGCTTTGGAAAAAGCGGGCCTGTCGCTGGATGACGCGCGCGGGCTGATCTCGTTCCGCCTTGCAGCCGATGCCGATCAATTTCTGACACTGGCGAAAATGCGTGCCATGCGTGCGCTCTTTGCACGGATCGAAGTAGCCTGCGGCTTGAAACCGAAACCCATTCACATTCACGCGGAAACAGGCTGGCGCATGATGACGCGCCGCGACCCTTATGTGAATCTGTTGCGCACAACCACCGCCGCATTTGCGGCGGGTGTGGGTGGCGCTGACCGCATCAGCGTGCTGCCCTTCACGCAAGCCCTTGGTCTGCCCGATGGCTTTGCGCGCCGCCTGTCGCGCAACACGCACTTGGTGCTGACCGAAGAAGCCAATCTCGGCCGCGTGGTTGATCCGGGTGCGGGTGCTGGCAGCATTGAAACGCTCACCGATGAATTGAGCGCTGCCGCTTGGCACCTGTTCCAGCAATCGGAAAAAACCGGTCTGCCGCTTTTTATTCTCGCGCTGTCACGCGATGTGGCCAAAGCGGCCAGCGCGCGGCTGAAAAATATCGCACGGCGCAAGGACCCGCTGACCGGCACCAGCGAATTCCCCAATGTGCATGAAGGCAGCGTCGACGTGCTGGCCCCTGCCCGCACATTGGCGCGCGATACCTTCTTCCCGCCGATGCGTCTGGCGCAGGATTTCGAGGCCTTACGCGATCGCGCTGATGCGTTTCAGGTGCGCCCGAAAATCTTTCTGGCGACCCTGGGCACAGTGGCCGATTTCACCGCACGCGCCATGTTTGCCAAAAACCTGTTTGAAGCAGGTGGCTTGGAAGCAATCATCCATGACGGCGGCGATCTCGCACAAGGCTTTGCCGCATCGGGCGCAAAACTGGTGTGCTTGTGCTCGAATGATGCGCTTTATGCCGAACAAGCCGCACAGGCCGCCAAACAGCTTGCGCCAAAGGCGGCAAAAATCTTTCTCGCAGGTCGCCCCGGCGATCTGGAACACAGCCTGAAAGAGGCCGGCATCTCCGGCTTTATCTTCGCAGGTTGCGATGTGGTCGATGTTTTGAATGATGCGTTGAGCCACGCATGAACCGGAACCGGGCCTCGTCATTGCGAGCGAAGCGAAGTAATCCAGAACATCGCGTGTTGCCTCTGGATTGCCGCGTCGGCCCTGCGGGCCTCCTCTCAATGACGGGCAAAATGAAGGATGGTATGTCATGAGCCGCATTCCGAACTTTGCAAAACTTGCGCTCGACAAGACGCCAGCCCCGAGCCCACGCAAGACAGACGCCCTCTGGCAGACGCCTGAAAAAATCGGCGTCAAAAATGTCTATGCCAAGGATGATGTCGCGGGCCTTGATTTTCTGAACACCTATCCGGGTTCAGCCCCGTTCCTGCGCGGTCCTTATCCGACCATGTATGTCAACCAGCCTTGGACCATCCGCCAATATGCGGGCTTTTCGACGGCTGAAGATTCCAATGCTTTCTATCGCCGCAATCTGGCAGCCGGCCAGAAAGGCCTGTCGGTGGCGTTCGATCTCGCGACACACCGTGGCTATGATTCCGATCACCCGCGCGTGGCAGGCGATGTCGGCATGGCGGGTGTCGCGATTGATTCCATCTATGACATG
>CANGRU010000020.1 GCA_947456315.1 Beijerinckiaceae bacterium
CGATGATCACAGCAACGCCGCCGGGCGCATAGCCCTCGTAGCGCACTTCATCGTAATTATCGCCTTCGCCACCGGCGGCCTTTTTGATGGCGCGCTCGATATTGTCTTTCGGCATGTTTTCCGCACGGGCCGCAATGATGGCGGCACGCAGGCGCGGGTTCATGTTCGGGTCGGGCATTCCCATTTTGGCAGCCACCGTGATTTCACGGCCGAGCTTGGAGAACAGCTTGGAGCGCACAGCGTCCTGCTTGCCCTTGCGATGCATGATATTTTTGAACTGACTATGGCCTGCCATGGACCCCTCGGTGCAATGCTGAAGTTGAGCTGGGCGGGGTTATACTCCCCAGCCTTTGCTTTTTGAAGGGGCGGAGAGGTTTGATCCGAACCGGTCCGTCATTGCGAGGAGCCGCAGGCGACGAAGCAAACCAGAATCGGCTTGTGAAGCTCTGGATTGCTTCGCGTGGCTCGCAATGACGGTCGGGTGCCGACTTACCCCCAAAACTCCGGCAGCGCCCCCGATAGCCGTCCGCCGATGCGCACGGGTGCCACTTTCAGGGCGAGGCCCGTCTTGTCGTCGATCTCCACCGCCAGTCCGCACAAGGTGGCCTTGCCTTCGGCTGGCTCGAAACGCCCACCGGGAATTTTGCGGGTGAAGCGGCGCAGGGGCTCTTCCTTGTCCATGCCGATGACGCTGTCGAAATCGCCTGTCATGCCGGCATCCGATTGATAGGCGGTGCCACCCGGCAGCACCTGATGGTCGGCGGTCGGCACATGCGTATGCGTGCCCACCACAAGGCTGGCGCGGCCATCGACAAAATGCGCCATGGCCATTTTTTCCGATGTTGTTTCGGCATGCATGTCGATGACAAAAGCGTCGCAACCCAGACCCAAGGGACAAGCGGCGATCTCGCGCTCGACAGCGGCGAAAGGATCATCCATCGCATCCATGAAAATGCGGCCCATCACATTCATCACCAGAATGCGCTGACCTTTGGCATTTTCAATCAGATTGGCACCGCGCCCCGGCGTGCCTGCGGGGTAATTGGCCGGACGCAGCAAACGCGGCTGGCGCTCAATGAAAACAAGCGCTTCTTTCTGATCGAAAGCATGATTGCCCAGCGTGATGCAATCGGCACCCGCATTGAGAAATTCATCGCAAATGGCTTCCGTAATGCCAAAACCACCAGCGGCATTTTCGCCATTCACAATGACGAAATCGAGGCCGTAGCGTGCGCGCAAGGCAGGCAATTGCTCGAGCAAAACAGCGCGTCCCGCACGTCCCACAATGTCGCCAATGAACATAAGCCGCATGATCTTTTCCTATGGCCTGCGCGTCGCGATGATCTCGCGTTCCGTTACCACGAAATCGAGGGTCCGGTCGTGAGCTTCGTCGGGCACATGGTCGATTTCCTGTGTGGCAAAGGCCAGTCCGATGGTGGTGGCCTGAGGCAGCTTGGCCAGCGCCCGATCATAAAATCCTTTGCCATAGCCTATGCGATGCCCGCGCCGGTCAAAGGCAGCCAGCGGCACGATCAGGGCAGCGGGGGTGATTTCGGGCGCGCCCGCCAGCGGCTCGGACAGGCCGAAGGGGCCCGTCTCCAGCGGGTCACCGGGTGCCCAGAAGCGGAAGGTGAGGCCGCGGGGCGTGACGGCCGGCAGGCAGAATGTATGGTTGGCCAGAAGCCGCGCAGTGGGGCGCGGGTCGGCTTCGGAGCGGATCGGCCAATAGAGGGCGAGCGGGCCGTCCGGCAGGGGCAGGCAGGCGATCAGCTCGGCCATGACTTCCGCTGACTGGCTGCGCTCGGCAGGCGGCAGAGCCTCGCGGCGGGCAAGGGCGGCGGCGCGCAGATCAGCTTTGGACATCGGGGTCGGTCCCATCAGGTTATCGACGCCGGGACCGGCGCAAGGCAGACAAGGTGCGGGCCACAAAAGCCGTGGGATAACGACCCCGGAGACCTACAATGTAGGTGGGCGCCATGTGACCAAGTCCACGGACAAGGCCAGGGACAGCTCCCTGAGAGTCGATAAGGCCCCGGGAATACTTTTTCCACACGCACCCCGCAGCGCCGCCCGATCAATGTAGGGCAAGGCGTTAGCGGGGGAAAGGGCAAAGGTCCTTACTTCTTCGAGATAAACTCACGCAAGGCCGCATTGATACGGGACTGCCAACCCGGCCCGCCGCTCCGGAAATAGTCAATCACCTCGACATCGAGCCGCAAGGTCGTGGAAATTTTCGGGTTAGGGATTTTGGGCCGCCCGCGCGTGACTTCTTCTGCGCCAATGATCTCCTGCCAATAAGGTGTGCTGAGATCGGGCGCATCATCAGGATCAACCCATTCTTGGTCCGTAGAGCGCTTGTTCTCGTCCATTGGCTTTCCTCAATGAGATGATGCGGAGCACGTCACCGCGCTTGGTCCAGACCAACACAACCATCCGGCCGTCGAGATATCCAATCCTGACGAGGCGTAACTCGCCATAATCGGTGCGCGCGTCGCGAAAGGTGATCCCGATTCCGGCAAAAACCTCTGCCGCGCGGCCCATATCGAGACCGCGTGCTTCCAGCGTCCAATTCCGCTTGGCCTGATCAAATTCGATCTGCATTATTGTTACTACAAAAAATAAATTATGTCAAAATTTCTGTAGTAACAAAAAAGGAAATCGGGTCTGCTGCCTAGCCAGACCTTCGGCTGGACGGCGCCTTATTTTGTGCCGTTGAGCGTCTGCGCCAGACCCTCGATCCGCCGTGCGGTCAATTCGAGCGATTGGGCGAGGCTTTCCACCCAGGCGGTGGATTTGTCTTCCACTTTGGCGATGTCCTGCTTGGCGTTGGCGAGCTGTTTTTCGAGCGCTGCGATCTTTTTGCGGGATTCGGCCAGTTCGTCTGCAATGGTGATTGCCGCCATGACGGTCAGGCGTTGGTCGCCGATCTCGCCAAAAGCGCCACGCAGCTGGTTGATGCGCTCATCGATCTGGCTGGCCAGCGATTCAAGATGCGCCTCTTCACCCGGCCCGCAGGCCATGCGGAAGGAGCGACCGGCGATGGTCACATTGACGGAGGTGGCGCCTTCATCCTGTGCCATGACTTAGGCTCCCTCGCTGTCGGAGGGGCTGGGCAGGCCCAGGACGGAGCGGATGGTGGCACCTGTTGCGGCGAGTTTCTCGGCGACCAGTGCATTGGCCTCGTCGAGCTTGCGGGTGCGGGCCAGCGCGCCTTCGAGCTCGATGCCCAAGCGGGAGCGGTCATCCTGCATCACGGCCAGCTCTTCTTCGAGGTCGGCGCGGCGCTGGGCGCTTTCCGCACGACGTTCGGCCGCCGCCTCGAGGTGATCGAGTGCGGCAGCAAGCCGTTTCAAAGGGATATCGAGGCGGTCAGGGAGTTTCATGCGACTCTGGGCCAGATTTCGCTCATTAGGAGCAAGAAGGGCCCTCCCGTCAACGAAGCTGGTGCGCAATCCTGTGTGCGAGTGGCACAAGAGCTTGAAAACAGGCCTCAGGGCGCGTTGACACCAAGGGTCGAGCTGTTATCAAAACCCCGCCTGCCGGCCTATGGCGGAAACGCCGCGCCCGAGGCTCCTCGCCTCGCGATTCTGGAAAAGAGAACATGAGCGTCACCCCCCAGTCGATGGCCAATGCGATCCGCGCCCTTGCGATGGATGCGGTCGAAAAAGCGAAATCCGGTCATCCGGGCCTGCCCATGGGCGCCGCCGATATGGCGACCGTCCTGTTCCGTGACGTCATGAAATATGACGCTGCCGATCCGACCTGGCCCGATCGCGACCGTTTTGTCCTGTCGGCCGGTCACGGCTCCATGCTCCTCTATGCCGCGCTCTATCTGACCGGCACGCCGGGCATGACGCTCGACGAGATCAAGAATTTCCGCCAGCTCGGATCAAAAACGCCGGGGCATCCGGAAAACTTCATCACCAAAGGTGTCGAGACAACCACCGGTCCGCTCGGCCAAGGCATTGCGACCGCTGTCGGCATGGCGCTGGCCGAGCGCATGCTCAATGCGGAATTCGGCGATGTCGTTGACCATTACACATACGTCCTCGCCTCTGACGGCGATTTGATGGAAGGCGTGTCGCAGGAATCCATCGCGCTCGCGGGCCATCTCAAGCTCAATCGCATGATCGTTTTGTGGGATGACAATAACATCTCCATCGATGGTCCGTTGTCGGTTGCTGACTCTGTTGATCAGATCATGCGTTTCAAATCGGCCAACTGGAATGCCGTGCGCATTGATGGTCACGATCAGAAAGCCATTTTGCGCGCTGTGCGCAAAGCGCAGAAATCCGACAAGCCGACCCTCATCGCCTGCAAGACGCAGATCGGTTACGGCGCGCCTAAGCGCGCTGGCACCTCCAAGGCGCATGGCGAACCCTTGGGTGCGGAAGAAATCGCCGGCGCACGCGCAGCTCTCGGTTGGCCACACGCACCTTTCGTTGTGCCGGATGATATTCTGGCCGCATGGCGCAAGGCTGGCCGCAAGGGCAAGCGTTTGCACAAGGCGTGGAAGACCGACAAGCTCGGCGCGCTCGCAGCTGACAAGCGCGCCGAATTCGAGCGCCGCATCAAGGGCACACTGCCCGCCGCTCTTGCTGACACGGTGAAAGCCGCCAAGCAAAAGCTCGCAGACGACCGCACGGAAATCGCAACCCGCAAAGCCTCCGAAGCAGCGCTCGCGATCATCGCGCCTGTTGTGCCTGAGCTTGTCACCGGTTCTGCCGATCTCACCGGCTCCAACAACACCAAGGTTGCAGCCACACCTGCGATCTCGCCGGGCAATTATGCGGGTCGCTTTGTCCATTGGGGCATTCGTGAACACGGCATGGCCGCTGCCATCAACGGCATGGCGCTGCATGGTGGTTATATTGCATCGGGCGCGACCTTCCTCGTCTTTGCCGATTACATGCGCCCCTCATTGCGCCTCGCCGCTTTGATGAAGACGCAGAACATCCAAGTGTTGACGCATGACTCGATTGGTCTGGGTGAAGACGGCCCGACCCATCAGCCGGTGGAAACCATTGCCTCGCTGCGTGCCATTCCCAATCTTTATGTCTTCCGTCCGGCGGACCAGACAGAAACAATCGAATGCTGGCAGGCCGCGCTTGAAGCGCGTCACACCCCCTCAGTGCTGGCGCTGACGCGTCAGAATCTCTCGGCAGTCCGCACCGCTTATGTGGCAGAAAATCTTTCCGCCAAGGGTGCCTATGAAATCGCACCTGCCAAGGGCGAAGCGAAAGTCACGATCTTTGCGTCCGGCTCCGAAGTCGAGATCGCGCTCAAGGGCCGTGATCTTCTGGCGCAAGAGGGCATTGATGCGCGCGTTGTCTCCGTGCCCTGCATGGATCTCTTCTTGGCGCAGGACGAGGCTTACAAGGCCAAGGTCATCGGCACTGCGCCGGTGCGTGTTGCCGTTGAAGCAGCAGTCCGCATGGGCTGGGATGCGCTGATTGGTGACAAGGGTGCCTTCATCGGCATGAAGGGTTTTGGTGAAAGCGCGCCTTACAAGACGCTCTACGAACATTTCGGCATCACACCGCAAGCTGTGGCTGAGGCTGCCATGCAGCGCCTGCCGCGCTGAACGGTCTGTTTTGAGAATTTAACGCATTAAAGGAGAGCAAGATGGTCAAGGTCGCGATCAACGGTTTCGGACGTATCGGCCGCAATGTGCTGCGCGCTATTGTCGAGTCGGGCCGCAAGGACATTCAGGTTGTTGCCATCAATGATCTGGGTCCGGTCGAAACCAATGCGCATCTGATGCGCTTTGACTCGGTGCATGGCCGCTTCCCCGGCAAGGTGACCGTGTCGGGCGACACGATTGATGTCGGCTTTGGCCCGATCAAAGTGACAGCCATCCGCAACCCCGCCGAATTGCCGCACAAGGAATTGGGCGTCGATATTGCGCTCGAATGCACGGGCATTTTCGTGACCCGTGACAAGGCAGCCGCGCATCTTGAAGCTGGCGCCAAGCGCGTCATCGTCTCGGCACCTTGCGACAATGCCGATCTCACCGTCGTCTTCGGCGTCAACCACGACAAGCTGACGAAGGATCACATCGTCATCTCGAATGCGTCCTGCACGACAAACTGCCTGGCCCCCGTTGCCAAGGTCCTCAACGATGCCATCGGCATTGAAAAGGGCTTCATGACGACGATCCATTCCTACACGGGCGACCAGCCCACACTCGACACGATGCACAAGGATCTCTACCGCGCCCGCGCTGCGGCTTTGTCGATGATCCCGACATCAACGGGCGCAGCCAAGGCTGTCGGTCTCGTGCTGCCGGAACTCAACGGCAAGCTCGATGGCTCGGCTATCCGCGTGCCGACCCCGAATGTCTCGGTTGTCGATCTGAAGTTTGTTGCCAAGCGCGCCACCACGGTTGCGGAAGTCAATGCGGCCATCAAGGCGGCTGCTGACGGCTCGCTCAAGGGCATTCTCGGCTATACGGATGTGTCGAACGTCTCGATCGACTTCAACCACGATTCACATTCATCCGTGTTCCACATGGATCAGACCAAGGTTATGGAAGGCACGTTTGTGCGCATCCTCTCCTGGTACGACAATGAATGGGGCTTCTCGAACCGCATGAGCGACACGGCTGTTGCCATGGGCAAGCTGCTCTAAGTTCAAAACAGGGCGCATCTCATCGAGGATGCGCCCTTTTCATATCATCCAAGAAAAGAGTTTCAGGCATGAGCGCCTTCCGCACACTCGATCAGGCTGACGTCAAGGGAAAGCGCGTGCTGCTGCGCGTTGATCTCAATCTGCCGATGGAGAATGGCAAGATTTCGGATGCAACGCGCATCGAGCGTATTGCGCCGACCATCAAAGAGCTCACCTCCAAAGGCGCGCGAGTCATTCTGCTCGCCCATTTCGGTCGCCCGAAAAATGGCCCCGATGCCGAAAACTCCCTGCAGCCGATTGCAGCCGCTCTGCCCGAGCATCTTGGCGCACCTGTCGCTTTCGCTTCTGATTGCATCGGGCCTGTGGCTGAAGACGCTGTCGCCAAGCTGAAAGACGGCGATATTCTGCTGCTCGAAAACACCCGCTTCCATAAAGCGGAAGAAAAGAATGATGCGGCCTTTGTGGCAGCACTCGCCAAGCTCGGCGATCTCTATGTGAATGACGCCTTCTCGGCTGCGCACCGCGCCCATGCCTCGACCGAGGGTCTCGCGCATGTGTTGCCGGCTTATGCCGGTCGCGGCATGCAGGCTGAACTCGAAGCGCTGACGAAAGCGCTCGAAACGCCGAACCGGCCTGTGGCAGCCATTGTCGGTGGCGCGAAAGTGTCGACCAAGCTCGAACTGCTCGGCAATCTGTCCAAGAAAGTCGATTTCATCATCATCGGCGGCGGCATGGCCAACACCTTTCTGGCCGCTCAAGGCGCCAAGGTCGGTAAGTCGCTCTGCGAACATGATCTGGTCGGCACAGCGCTGGAAATGATCAAGCAGGCGAAAGCCGCCAATTGCGAAATCGTTTTGCCGTCGGATGTTGTGGTCGCCAAAGAATTCAAAGCGCATGCGCCGTCTCGTGTCAGCGATACCAAGAGCGTGGCGGATGACGAGATGATCCTCGATGCCGGTCCGGCTTCTGTCGCGGCGGTGGAAAAAGTGCTCGGCACTTGCAAGACGCTGGTGTGGAACGGCCCGTTCGGTGCGTTCGAGTTGCAGCCTTTCGATGCGGCCACGAATGCTGTTGCCAAAGCGGCGGCTGATCTCACCAAAAAGGGTGCACTCGTCACAGTGGCGGGCGGTGGCGATACCGTGTCGGCGCTCAATCAATCAGGTGCAGGCGACAGCTTCACCTATATTTCGACAGCAGGCGGCGCATTTCTCGAATGGCTCGAAGGCAAAGTGCTGCCGGGTGTCGAGGCTCTGCGCATCAAGTAATTTCGGATTTTCTCGGAGGGATCAAAATGAACAAGGACCAACTCGCCCAAGTGGCTGCTGCCATGTGTGCGCCCGGCAAGGGCATTCTCGCTGCTGACGAGAGCTCGGGCACGATCAAGAAGCGCTTTGATGCGATCGGCGTGGAATCGACCGCCGACAGCCGCCGCGACTATCGCGAGATGATGTTCCGCACGCAGGACGCGATGACGCAGAACATTTCCGGCGTCATTCTCTATGATGAAACGATCCGCCAGAACGCCAAGGATGGCACGCCGCTGGTCAAGATCATCGAACAGATGGGTTCAATTCCGGGCATCAAGGTCGATGCCGGTGTGAAGCCGTTGCCGAACTTTGCCAATGAGACGATCACCGAAGGTCTCGATGGTCTCAGCGAGCGTATGGCTGAGTACTACAAGATCGGCGCCCGTTTCGCGAAATGGCGTGCGGTAATTGATATTGCCGATGGCATTCCGTCACGCGGTGCAATCCTCGCCAATGCGCAGGCGCTCGCCCGTTATGCGGCGATCTGTCAGGCCAATAATATTGTGCCGATCGTCGAGCCGGAAGTGCTGATGGATGGCGGCCACGATCAGGCGCGTTGCTATGAAGTGACCGAATTCGTTTTGAAGACGCTCTACAACGAGCTCTATGAAGCGAAGGTCTTCCTCGAAGGCACTGTGCTGAAGCCCAACATGATCGTGCCGGGCAAGAAGAGCGCCAAGCAGGTGTCGCCTGAGCAGGTCGCTGCCGAAACCGTGCGCGTGTTCAAGCAGACAGTTCCGGTTGCGGTTCCGGGCATTGCCTTCTTGTCGGGTGGTCAGGCGGATGTCGAAGCCACCGCCAATCTCGACGCGATCAACAAGCTCGGTCCGTTGCCGTGGTTGGTGACCTTCTCCTATGGTCGCGCTCTGCAGGCCGCTCCGCAGAAGGCTTGGGCTGGCCAGGCCGAGAATGTGCCTGCCGCACAGAAGGCTTTTGCACATCGCGCCAAGATGAACGGTCTGGCCTCCAAGGGCCAGTGGAACAAGGGTCTCGAAGGCTGATTGCTTTCCACTCTTCAAAAGAAAAGCCCGGCAGCAATGCCGGGCTTTTTTTATGACGCGCCAACTTTCCCGTCATTGCGAGCGAAGCGAAGCAATCCAGAGCCTCACGCGCGGCTGCTGGATTGCCGCGTCGCCTTCGGCTCCTCGCAATGACGGACGAGGCTGCAATAAAAAAACCCGGCGTCTCCGCCGGGTTTTCTCATTCTTATGCTGAAGGCTGTGGCTCGAGCCCGCCTTCGGCTTGTGGGGGGCGTTTTGTTGTCGGCACTTGCGAGGAGCGCGGCGGCGAGGGTTCGTCATCCGTTTCGCGCACCGGCTTTTTGCCGTCCAGCAGGCCGAGGATTTCATCGCCCGTCAGCGTTTCATATTCGAGCAGGCCTTGGGCCAGAGCTTCAAGTCCGTCGCGCTTTTCGGTGATGATGCGGCGGGCTTCCGAATGGCCCATTTCGACCAAGCGGCGCACTTCGCTATCGATCGTCTGTGCGGTCGATTCCGAAATGTTCTGCTGCTTGCCCATGGAATAGCCCAGGAAGACTTCTTCCTGATTTTCGCCATACATCACAGTGCCCAGCGCATCCGAGAAGCCCCAGCGCGTGACCATGGCGCGCGCCAGTTTGGTGGCTTGCTCGATGTCGCTCTGCGCGCCGGACGTGATCTTGTCTTTGCCGAAGACGATTTCTTCAGCCACTCGACCACCCATCAGGACGGCCAAGCGTGACGTCATCTGCTCGTAGCTCATCGACAATTTGTCGCGCTCGGGCAGCTGCATGACCATGCCAAGGGCACGACCACGCGGAATGATCGTCGCCTTGTGGACGGGATCGGTGGCCGGCACGCTGAGAGCAACGAGTGCGTGGCCGCCTTCGTGATAGGCGGTCAGCATCTTTTCCTGTTCGGTCATGACGAGTGTGCGGCGTTCCGCACCCATCATGATCTTGTCTTTCGCGTCTTCGAATTCCGCCATGGTGACGATGCGCTTGCCGCGACGCGCCGCCATGAGGGCTGCTTCATTGACGAGATTCATCAGATCGGCGCCCGAAAAACCCGGTGTGCCACGCGCAACGGTCTTGAGTTCCACATCGGGAGCCAGCGGCACTTTGCGAACGTGAACCTTCAGAATGCGCTCACGGCCTGTGACGTCCGGATTGGGCACAACGATCTGGCGATCGAAGCGGCCCGGACGCAGAAGGGCAGGATCAAGCACGTCTGGGCGGTTGGTCGCTGCAATGAGGATGATGCCCTCATTGGCTTCGAAGCCGTCCATTTCGACGAGCAATTGGTTGAGCGTCTGTTCGCGCTCATCATTGCCACCGCCGAGGCCCGCACCACGATGGCGACCGACCGCATCGATTTCGTCGATGAAGATGATGCAAGGTGCATTCTTCTTGGCTTGTTCGAACATGTCGCGCACGCGGCTTGCGCCCACGCCCACAAACATTTCGACGAAGTCGGAGCCAGAGATGGTGAAAAAGGGCACATTGGCTTCGCCCGCAATGGCGCGTGCGAGCAATGTTTTACCTGTGCCCGGAGGGCCGACGAGCAGCACGCCGCGCGGGATACGTCCGCCCAAGCGCTGGAACTTCTGCGGGTCGCGCAGAAACTCGACGATCTCCTGCAAATCTTCCTTGGCTTCATCAACGCCGGCGACATCTTCAAATGTCACGCGTCCATGCGCCTCGGTCAGCATTTTGGCTTTCGACTTGCCAAAGCCCATGGCTTTGCCGGCGCCGCCCTGCATTTGCCGCGAGAGGAAAATCCACACGCCCAAGAAGGCGATCAACGGCAGACCGTTGACGAGCAAGGTCACCAGCCAGTTGTTGCCATCAGAGGGCGCCTTGGCCGTGATCGACACAGTCTTCTGGTAGAGCTTTGACACCAGCGTCGGGTCATTGGGCGCATAGGTGGAGAAAGCGCGATTGTCGTTGAAGTGACCCGAGATCTCGTGACCCGAGATGGTGACTTCACGCACGCGACCCTGATCCACCTCGCTCAAGAGCTGGCTGAAGGGAATTTCCTGCGTCTGCTGCCGCTGTCCCGGATTCTGGAACAGCATGACAAGCGCGACGACGAGGAGAAAAATAATCACCCAAAGGGCAAAATTCCTGAAATTCGGATTCATTTCAGTCCTGTATGCGGCGAAGACCGCCGTCCCATAGCCACCCCGAGGGGATCTTTTCGATAGGTTCAATGTAGGCGTGCCAACAGGCATTGCCAAGGGAAGGCCCTAGGGGAATCTTATGTGTCTGCCTCGGCCCCTGCTCGGCGAGGGGCCTCCCGCGTGATCACAAGCGCGCTATCACGCTTCAGATCGACCAAAGCGCCCCCGAGGGTCGCCCGCAAAGGCGTCTGGCTGGCCAGTGCCGCACGCAGATCCTCGACCAGAGGCTCGGCCTGTTCCAGTCTCGGGGCCTGCCCGAGACGGGCGATTTCAGCCATCAGCAGGCGCAGGGTGATTTCAGTCGGGGCCGCCAAGAGCTTCCGGCCATCCAGTCGGGTTGAAGCCTCATCGCGGGCGATCAGGGCTGTTTCAGCCAGTTGGGCAGCAGCGGCACTCAGCGCGTCATCGGCGCGTGCGGCGCGTGCCGCCAGCCGCGTGAAACTGTCCGGCGTCATGCCGGCCTCTTCCAGCAGGCCCGCCAGACGGCGCATGTGCGTGCGGGCAAAGCGCGGATCTGCATTGGAGGGATCGGCAATTGTGGGCAAAGCGCGCGCGGCGCAAATGCCGATCAGCTCGCTTTTGCGCAGGTGAAGAAACGGCCGCGCATGGATGATCCCGTCGCGCGCGCTGAATGGGCGCATGCCAGCCAATCCGCCGATCGAAGAGCCG
>CANGRU010000021.1 GCA_947456315.1 Beijerinckiaceae bacterium
GCGTCAAACCGGCCAGTGCCGGAAAAGCCATGCGCAAAGTAATGCTGACAAAAGCGCGAACGGGCGAGGCACCCGACATCATGGCCGCTTCTTCAAACGAGGCATCGGTTGAGCGCAAGACGGAGGACATAAGCAGGAAAGTGAGCGGCACAAAGCCGATACCCTCAATCAGCATCATGCCCCACAGCGAATAGACATCGAGCAGTTGCGCACGCTGCGTGAGCGATTGCAGCAAATCATTCATCGGGCCGGAGCGACCCAGAATGAGAAGCCAGGCGACCGTGTAGAGAATATGCGGGACACCCAGCGAAATCACAGCCGCCAGAAAGGCCAGTTTGCGCCCCGGTGTATTGGTGCGCTCGACAATCAACGCCTGCACAGTGCCAATGAAAATGGCAATGGCTGCAGAGCCACAGGCATAGATGAATGTATTGATGAGGCTCGGCAGAAAAAACTTGCCCGCCACAAGCTGCTGATAGAAGCGCAAGGTGAAAGCACCCGGTGCACCATCGGCCAGCGTTTCATGAAAACTGGCATTGATCAGAAACGCGGCGGGCGGCACTACGGCCAGCAACAGAATGGCGATCAGAACCAGAACACCCGGCGAGATCCGCCGGGGCTCAGCCCACCTGCTTGAAACCTGAGCGCTCAGCGCCCGATTGTCTTCAACCTGCATGGTCACGATCTGGGGTCACCTTACCTGAATTGTTCTTCCCAGATCTTTTGCGAAGATCCGTAATAGCGGTTGAGCTTTTCAGAGCCGACAAACAATTCTTCCTTGCCGGCTTTGGCGGGCACGACAGGCGCCAATGTTTCAAGCGGGGCAACATCGGGGCGGACGGGGAAATATTCTGCCTTGGCGAAAATCTCCTGACCTTCCTTCGACAAAACGAAATCGGCCAGCAACATGGCCGCATGCGGATGGCGCACACCTTTGGGCACCACCATCGTTCCAGCGGTTGAAGGCACAGGCTCCAACAAAGCCGTGTTCACAGGCGCACCCTTGGCTTTGCTGATCAGCGGATGATGAGCAAAAATATTCAGCGCAATCGGAATCTCGCCTGCAATCACGCGGTCAACCAATGTTCGCGCACTGCCCGAACCGAAATTGATGATCTTCTGTTCGGCCAGTTTGGTGAAATATTCCTGCGCTTTGTCTTCACCCCGCGACAGACGGATGGTGGTGATGAACAAGGGCGTGCCGCTGGAGGTGTTGATGCGCCAGGCAATCTTGCCTTTCCACTTGGGGTCGAGCAGATCGTCATAGGTTTTGGGCACCTGATCGGCAGGCACCAGCTTGGTATTATAAGCCATGCCGAAATAGCTGATGCGCGAACTCGCCCAATTGCCGCGCGGATCGCGATACATTTCGGGTAATTCATCGGTGGCGGGCGTGGTGAAGGGCACAGTGAGACCACTCTCAACCGCCAGCTCGCCAACGCCTGTGCCTTCCACCAGATCAGCGACCGTGTTTTTGGCACGCACTTCGGCTGAGAGTTTGGCGATGATTTCTTCCGTATCCGCACGCCAATAAGTCAGCTTTACGAAGGGATATTTCTTCATGAAAGCTTCTGCCATGGGCCGCAAAGCCTGATTGACGATGGCCGCCGAATAAATGACGACCTGCCCTTCTTTCTTCGCACCTTCGATCAGAAGTTCCTGACGATTGGGTGCGTTATTGGTCAGAATGGACAAATCCTGCGCTTGCGCGCTCGCCGCCCCAGACAGAGCCAAGGCACCAAGGCCCAGTGCACGAAGGGTATGAAACATGCTCATGGAGACGCTTCCTTGTTTCGACATGTCGATCACGGACCCTTCCAGCGCACGCCGGAACCCGGCCCCTGCGTGAGATGCAGCATGCCGTTTTCGATTTCGATGCCATCAAACGGATCGTCCAGCAGACGCGCGAATTCGCCCAATTCGCAGGCATAATCGACACCCGGCAGCGAGCAGGCCAGATGCAACGCGTGAGCCGAGAGCAGGCGCGAGCCAACCGCGGCCCCCATGCGATAGGACACACCCGCCTGCTCGCACAGACGTGCCGCTGCAATCGTATTGCGCAGACCACCGAGCTTGGGGATTTTCAACGACACGGCATCAACAGCGCGTTTGGTGACGAGCTGGTAGATTTCAGCCAAGGAGCCCGCCGCTTCATCCGCCTCGACTTTGACAGGAACCGTGCGCGTGACCATGGCAAGGCCTTCAAAATCATCGGCGGGCACAGGCTGTTCGACGAGATCGATGTTATAATCAGCCATGCGGTTAATCGCGGTGATAGCATTTTTCACCGTATAGGCCTGATTGGCATCAATGGTCAGATGCACATCATCACCCACCCGATTGCGTATGGCCGCGACACGCTGCACATCGAGATCGACCTCGCCATGCACTTTGATTTTCAAATAGCGATAGCCCTGATCGACAAGCTTTTGCGCTTGGGCGGCCATTTCATCGGGCGTCTTGATCGCCAGAATACGCAAGATCGGCACGCTGGTTCGCATCTGGCCGCCAAACAGCTGGCACAGAGGCACGTTGAGACGGCGGGCGAGCATATCATGCAAAGCGCAATCAATCGCGGCTTTGGCCTGCGGTGCGCCGCGCATAGCGCGATCAAGCGCTGCGCCAATCGCCTCGATATGTCCGCCATCCTTGCCCACGACATGCGGCTTGAAATAAGCGAGCTCCGCCTCAAGGGTTGCAGCAATAGCTCCCATATGCGGCGTGGCTGACGCATAACCAAAGCCTTCAATGCCGGCATCATCGACCAAACGCAGGATCGAGCCTTCGGTCACCGGGCTTGCCCCGAGAGCGAATTTCCAGGTCGGGTCTTCCTTGCGCATCACACCGGGATACGACGAGAACTCACGGATCATCAAAACACCCTCCCATGGCACGCGCTCTGCGGCGCGTTTTGGACTATTTTTTCATGACCGCCTGAATCA
The DNA here is from genome assembly GCA_947456315.1 of Beijerinckiaceae bacterium. Taxonomy (GTDB): domain Bacteria; phylum Pseudomonadota; class Alphaproteobacteria; order Rhizobiales; family Beijerinckiaceae; genus Terripilifer. The sequence goes on from CANGRU010000021.1 coordinate 2,943, forward strand.
TCTCTTCCGAACTGGCGGTATATTTGTTGAGCGATTCCGGTGACACGAATTGCTCCGAGACACGCGTCAAAGCATCCGTGATCGGGGCCAGATCCGCGCGGGTCGCAACATCTGTGCGGCTCGGGAAATAGCCGGCTTCCGACAAAATCTGCTGCCCCTCTTTCGAGAGAATGTAATCGACCAGCAGCATGGCGGCATGAGGATGACGCACACCTTTGGGCACGATCATCGTGCCAATCGTGCTGGCGACGGGATCGAGCAAAATAGAGCTGACCGGCGCACCTTTGGCCGCACTGATCAGCGGATGATGCGCAAAAATATTGAGCGAGAGACCAAGCTCACCTGCAATCACGCGATCCACAAGCCCGCGCGCACTGGCGCCACTCAAAGAGATGATATTCTGCTCGGCCAGACGGTCGAGATAAGCCTTGGCCCGCGCTTCCCCCCACGCCATGCGCAAATTGGTAACGAACAAATCCGCACCACTTGCACTGCCGGCGTGCCAGGCCATGCGGCCCTTCCAGCGCGGATCCAGCAAATCCTCATAGGACTTGGGCACATCGGAGGCGGGCGTGGTTTTGGTATTATACCCAATGCCGAAAAAGCTGCGGCGCGTGGGCGTCCACAGCATGTTGGGGTCGTGATAGCGCGCTGGAATCTCTGCCATCATCGGCGTGTCATAGGCTTGTGCAAATCCGGCCTGAATGACGGATTCGCCGACACCCGTTCCTTCAACCACATCGGCCACCAATTTTCCTGCCCGAATTTCAGCTGACAGTTTGGTGAAAATGCCGGCGGACTCGGAGCGCCAGTAATTGACCTTGATGAAGGGATATTTTTTCATGAAGCCGTCGGAAATCGGGCGCAGCGCCTGATTGACGATCATGGCTGAATAAAACACGACTTCGCCTTCGGCTTTGGCCCCCTCGATGAGGCGCTCCTGCCGGTCTGTCGCTTTATAGGTCAGAGGATTTTCAATAGCCCGCACGGGCGCGGCCAAGATCAGCGCCACAAGCGACGTGGCGACAAATCTGCACACCGCAAGCCTTTTGGCTGCCCGGAGCACCATTATTCCTCCCTTACGGTCGCGCCCTTATTGTCGGGCGCTGTCCCGTCCGATAATTCTAACAACAAGGCGAGCGACTTGTCACCCGCTCAGCCCATAAAACAGGGAGATTGCAATGAGCGACGAAGTCGCCACCGCCCGCTACGGGATTGATGCCTATCTGGACTGGGTCCACGCCGAAGGCATGCCCGTCATTGAGGGCGATTATGCGATCGATCTGTTCGAGGTTGAGACCGGCCCCTGGGCACGGGTCGGTTGCCATGGGGCAGCTGTCCACCTGAAAGGGCGCGGCGACTTTTGCAACATGTTCCTGTTCGAACTGGCGCCCGGCGCCTCCAGCGCACCGCTACGCCACCTCTATGAAGACATCTATTACGTGATCGAGGGCCATGGCTCGACACAGATCGAACTGCCCGATGGCACGAAGCGCAGTTTCGAATGGTCGCCCAAATCGATGTTCTCGATTCCGATCAACATGCCCCATCGCCATTTCAATTCGGGCGGGCGCGAGCGGGTGCGGCTGGTCTCGACCACCAATATGCCGCTCTTGATGAACACGTTCCACAATGAACATTTCATCTTCGACAATCCCTTTGCCTTCCAAGATCGCATCGGCAAGGAGAGCTATTGGTCGGGCGAGGGTGATTTCATCCCCATTCGTCCGGGCAATCATTTATGGGAAACCAATTTTGTGCCCGATATGGCCAGCATCAAGCTGCATGATTATGCCGATCGTGGTGGCGGCTCCAGCAATATCAAATTTGTTCTGGCAGACGGTATTATGTCAGGCCACATGTCGGAAATGCCGGCCGGCACTTACAAGAAAGCTCACAGGCACGGGCCCGGAACGCATGTTATTTGCGTGACAGGCCATGGCTACTCACTGCTCTGGTATGAGGGTGATGCCGACTACACCCGCATCGAATGGAAACATGGTGTGGTCTTTCCGCCCTGCCAGAGCCAGATCCACCAGCATTTCAACACAAGCACAGAGCCCGCCCGCTATCTCGCAATGGGCATCGGAAATGTGCGCTATCCCTTCACGCTGCAAAAGCGCCAGACGATGATCGGCGAAAAAGGCGCCAAGCAGCGCTCCTCCTTGTCGATCAAACAGGGCGGCAACCAGATCGAGTTTGAAGATCAGGATCCGCGCATCCATGCCATCTGGCTGGATGAAATGAAAAAGGCGGGCATTACGCCGCTGATGGACAAATATTTCCCGTAACGAAAAAGGGGCCGGAACATCCGGCCCCTTCTTTTTGATCAGAAGAGATCCTTGGGCTGATCGACGCCGGCTGTCGCCTCGTCATACCAGCGCGGATCCATGCGCGATGCGACACCTTCAGAGGCCAGCGCACGGGCAAATTCATCGCGCAGGAAAGGGTCTTCCGCGTGATAGGGAATGGCGCCGCCACCTTTTTTGATGTCGATGGCGCCACGATCCGTGATCTGCTCACCCGGACGGCCCGGCTTGCGCGAGGTGGAATTATTGGGGCCAAACCAGGCTGACAGACGCAGCGGATCTTTGCTCACGCCAAAATGCTGGTGGAACCAGTCGCCCGACATGGGTGCGGCAGAAACAATGCCGCCATATTCGTAATCCTGACGGCGAACCTGATCCATCTTGCCGCTTTCCCACGGGCGCTGCCCCAAGGCCTCGGGCCAAGTGTAGGTGTAACCCTTGCCCTTCAGGCAGAGCAGAACAGCGGCGGAGGCATGTTTATGCGCCTTGGAATAGCGGCCGGTTTCATGCTGCCCAACCCAGAGATAGAAGCGATTGCCCGCCATATGCGGCTCGATGCGGCGATAGCCGGGTGAGCGGCGGTTATCGAGCGGCAATTCGCAATTGATGACATCGGGCACAAGATTGGTTTTCTTCATCGCAAGCCCGCGCACCGGATCGGGCGCAATATCATCATTGGGCTTGAAATAATCGCCATCACCCGAATAGCGATCGGTAAAATCAAACGGACACTCGAAAATCGCACGGCGGCTATCGAGCAGATTGAACATATTGGGTGCACTGGTGCCGCACAGAAGCACAGCCGGACTGTTCGTGGCATTGACGAAGCGGTGATAGGCATTGATCGGAATCGAAAAGAGCGAGCCCTTCTGCCATTCGAAATGCTGCTTCTTCGGATTGCTCTCCTGCCAGACTTCGGTCGAGCCGCGACCCTCAACAACCATGACGATCTTTTCATACATGTGATGATCGACATTGAGCGCGCCACCGGGAGGAATCTCGACGACATACATGCCCCACAGACCCTCGGTGCCAAAGAGCTGGATATAGCTGCCACGGCCACCCAAACGCTGCCAAGGCTTCATCGGCAGATCGAGAACCGTGCGCACGCCAATATCGCGATAGACCGGCACGCCTTCTGATTCCATAAATTGATCATAAGGCATGGCAGGGCGCTCAAACTTGCCAAGACCCGCCATCTGATTGGCGGTGGGCTCGTGCCAATGCGAGCCTTTGTCATCATGGGGCATGCGTGTCTCCTGCGTTCTGATTCAAAAAGTAACTGGTTGACTGGTTCATGATTGCGTGGCGCGCACGACCAAAGCATCGAGCGCAACGCCGCCTTTTTCAGACAAAAGGAATGGATTGACGTCGATTTCGGCAATCGCGCCATCGGCATCCATCATCACATCCGACAAAGCGACCAGCGCTTTTGCAAGCGCCTCCTTGTCGAGCACGGGCCGACCACGATAGCCATCGGCAATTGTGCCTGCCCGCGTGCGCGCAATGAGCTGCAAGGCACCCGCCTCATCCAGCGGACACGCCGCCAAAGCGACATCGCGTGTGAGTTCGAGATCGACACCGCCCGAGCCGAACAGAATGACGGGGCCCATTTCTGGATCGAGCTTGGCACCCAACACACATTCGAGCTTGCCGGATGCCATTTCGGCAATCAGCACGCCCTCAACATGTGGCTTGTCTTTAAGCGCCGCTACATTCGCCATGATGGCGCGATAAGCACCGCGCACGGCCGTCTCATCTTTCAGATTGATTTTCACGCCGCCAATGTCTGACTTGTGCGGAAGCGCTGCAGAGACAATTTTGGCAACAACTGGATAGCCGATCCGTGCGGCAGCTTCCGCTGCACCGTCTTCGCTTTTCACCAATTCCTCACGCGTGCCAGCCAGACCATAGAGGCTGAGCAGCGCCTTGGATGAGACTTCGTCCAGCGTTGCGGGACCCGATTGCTGCGCGAGCTGACGCAGAAGCGCGCAACCGTCCGCATTGGGGGACGAGCGCTTTGGCTCACCCGTGGCACCCAGATCGAACCGGCGCGTGATAGCCCGCATGGTGCGCAAGGCGCGATCGACTTCCTGCAGGAAGGGCAGATTGGTGAATTCAGCGCGCAGAGTGCGGCTGTAATCACTCAAGCCGTAAGAAATCATGCTGACATAAGCGATGGGCTTTTTGGCTTTGGCAGCCAGCGCATTGACCTCGCGCAGATTGCGCTCTTTGCGCTCTGTGCCAGCGGCGCGCGGCAATTCTTCCTGCAAGAGGAGAATGTCAATCTCCGGATCATCCAGCAAAATCTCGACGCAGCGCAGATATGCGCCTTCTTTCGACAAAGCCGCAAAGCCTGCATCAAGCGGATTGCCGATGATGGAGCCAACCGAGAGAATCTCTTCAAGCTTCTTGCGCGTGACATCCGACAGAGGCTGGTAAGACATGCCGCAGGCTTCGGCGGCATCGAGCAACAGGCCACGCATGCCGCCCGAGAAGGTAATCGAGCCCAAGCGCTTGCCTTGAGGCGCCGGGGCATGAACGAGAAACTCGACCGCCTCGACCATTTCATCGAGATTGCCGACACGGATCGCACCCGCACGGCCTGCCACCGCATCGAAGGCTTCCATGGAGCCCGCCAGCGCGCCCGTGTGAGCGGCAGCGGCTGCGCGGCCTGCATCTGATGAGCCGAGTTTCATAATCACGACATGTTTGCCAGCCTTGCGCGCCATGCGCAGAGCTTCCAGAAATGGCGCGCCATCATGCACGCTCTCCAGATAGCACGAGATCACCCGCACATCGGGCACACCTGCAAAATAAGCGATGTAATCAGCTGTGGTGAGACCCGTTTCATTGCCACTGGTGATGGCTGCTTGCGTATCCACGCCACGCTCTTCGAGCGAGCGCTTGATCGCCATGACAATGCCGCCCGACTGACCAAGCACTGCCACTGGGCCATGCGCCAGTTTTTGCGCACGATCATCGGGCATGGAAAAGAAATTGATCGCCGCATTGAAATTGCCAAGGCAATTGGGGCCTGACACAGCAAGCCCCGTTTCTGCAATTGTGTTGCGCAGAGCTTGCGCAAGTGCGGGACCATCAGCTTCAGTTGATTCTTCAAAGCCCGATGTCATCACGGTCGCCGAACGCGCACCTGCTGCAGCAGCCTCGCGCAACAGGCCGGGCACAACTTTAGCCGGCGCCAGCACCACCAGATGGTCCGGCTTTTCCGGCAGTTCCGCAAAAGTGCGATAACAGCGCGTGTCCCAGACGGTCTCGCGGGTCGGATTGAACGGGAAGACCGAACCCTTGTAGCCATAGCGCGACAAATTGCGCCACACACGTTGTGGCCAATTGCCCGGCTTGTCGGTTGCTCCAACGATGACAACATTTTTGGGATTGAGAAGCGCTTCGACTTGTCTGGCGCCTTCGCGCAGTTTGTCCTGCGTCTTGGTCTGGCTCATGTCACGTCAACCCTGTCCGTAAAGCCCGACACCGGAGCGCCGAGCGAAGAAATAGAAGATCAATGCCACCGCTGTCATAGCGAGGCTCCACAGCAACCCCAGCGCGGCCAGTTCCGGCCCCTGCCCGTTGCTCCACAAATCAAACATGGCGACCGCCATGGTTTGTGAAGATGGACCCGACAGCAGAACAGGCAGCGTCAAGACACGTGTCGACAACAGGAAGATGAAGAGCCAGCCCGCAACCAGTGAGGGCGCCAGCAAGGGGAAGACAATGCGCCGGAAAGCCAGAAAGGGCGAAGCGCCCGAAATGGCAGCCGCCTCTTCCAATTCGCGATGCACCTGCAACATGCCCGCATAAGAATAGCGAATCCCATAGGGCAGATAATTGATGATGAAAGCCCAGACGATGATCCAGATCGTGCCATAAATGCCGATCGGTGTGGTCAGAAAAAACTGCATCACACCCACGCCCAGCACAATGCCGGGGAAGACCAGCGGCACAGTGCCCAATTGATCGACCATGCGCGCGCCCGGCAGTTTGCGCACGCTCAACCAAGCAGCAATAGCTGTGATCACCATGACAATGGTCGCAGTGACGACCGCCACCAGCAATGTATTGCCGAGCAGTGACAGATAGCGATCTGATTCAAAAATCCGGATGTAATGTTTGAAACTCAGAAGCTTGAACGCCGAAGCACGGATTGTTTGATAAAAGGGCAGCAGCGATGCCCAGACCAGCACCAGCATCGGCAAGATCAACAGGCACAGAAAATTCAAAATCAGAATTGCGCCACCCAATGGGCGATATTTGCCGAGCGGGATTTTATTGGGGCGAAAATTCTTGCCCGTGATTGTTGCAAAACGCTCGGCATTGCGCGTCAGTCGCCCATAATACCAGAGCAGGACAGCCACCACGCAAAGCAACAGTGTCGACAACGTGCTGGCCGAACCGACATCCGGCGGCATGGTCCGATGCATCATTTCGTAAATGTCGGTTGTCAGAACGTGTACGCGACCCGGAAGCCCGACCAGTGCCGGCACTTCAAATGCTTCCACCGTGCGAATAAAGACCAGCATGGCCAGCGCCACGATGGAGGGCAGTGACAGGCGGAACGTAATCCGCCGCATCGTCTGCCACGTGCCAGCGCCACTCATGCGGGCGGCTTCTTCCAGATCGGGATTGAAATTGCGAAGAGTCGAGCCGAGCAAAAGGAAGACCAGCGGCGACCACAACAGCCCCTCGATCAGGATCATGCCGCCAAGCCCGTAAACATTGATCAGCACATCGGTTTCACCCGTCAATTCGCGATACCAGGAATTGATCGGGCCCGAGCGTGCCAGCAGCAACAGCCATGCACTTGTGTAGAGCACATAAGGTGTGCCCAGCGAGATGATGGTGGTGAGATAGGCCAGCGGCTTGAACGGCGTGTCGGTGCGCTCCACCAACCACGCATTGACGCCGCCAATGACCAAAGCCAGTAGTGCGCTTCCCAAAGCAAAGGCAAAGGAGTTGAACGCGCTCATCCAGATGCCGCGCTGCGACAACACCTGCCCGAAGCGATGCAGGCTGATCTGCGTCTCGCCATTTTGTGTGACGGTGAGCGCACCCTTGATCAGAAAGATCAGCGGCGGCAGAACGAGAATAGCAAAAATGGCCGCGATAATGAGCACAAGAATGCCGCGCTCATCGCGCGGTAGAAACCGCGCAAAAAAAGACTGCGTGCTTTGCTCGCGCCCCTTCACCGCTGCTTCACTCATCTGAACAGGCTCTTGAACACATCAGCCCATCGCGGCATTTCTTTGTCGATCTCTTCAGGCGTCTTGTAGATCGCCTTGAACTTGTCGCCATCTGGCCGCAGTGCCAGATCATTGGGCGGCACATTGGGATCAACGGGGAGATAATCCGCATCACGATAGATTTTCTGCCCATCTTCCGAGAGCAAAAACTCTAGCAACAAGCGGCCGGCATTGGGGTGTGGTGCATCGCGCGTGACAGAAATCACTGACAGCACGGCGAGCGCCGGATTCATCGGAATCCAGTCAACAGGTGCGCCCTTGGCTGCACTGATCACGGCGTGATTGTTGAAAATATTCAGCGCAATCGCATATTCGCCCGCAATCACTTGGTCGAGCACCTGACGCGCAGCCACTGCGAGGCCGGATGGGTTCTGTTTGGCCAATTCACGCAGATAGGCCATGCCTTTTTCTTCGCCCATGGAGGCCAGAACCACACCGACAAAGCCCGGGCCCGCAGACGACGAGGCCGTCGAGTTCCATGCAATCTTACCCTTGTATTTCGGGTCGAGCAGATCCTGGAATGTTTTGGGCTCCGTGCCTTTTTTGATGAGCTCGGTGTTATAGCCCGGCGTCAGCACATAGAGATTGGTGGCGACCCAATAGCCTTCCGGATCAATATAGGATTTGGGCAGGCGCTGGGCACTTTCCGGAATCCATTGCGCAGGAATTTTTTCGCTTTTCAGCGAAGCCGTTGCGCCTGTGCCGTCAAACACGTCAACCTGCATCTTGCCGGCACGCGCTTCATTGAGCACGCGCAGCGCCACTTCATTGGAATTGGCGCGCACATAATTGACCTTGATTCCGTATCTTTTCTCGAAGGCCTGTGCGGCAGGGCGTGCAAATTGATCGATGATTTGCGTGGTATACCACGTCACCTGTCCCTCTTTTTTCGCCGCATCAATCAATGCCTGATCAAGAGCGAGAACGGGAGACACACAGGCGCACAGCGCTGCAGCCAGCACCGCCGAACGGGCGTGAAAAGAACGAGAGGCCATGGTCTTTCTCCAAGCCAAGGAGAGATAAAAGAGCGGGCCAGAAAAATCCGGCCCGCACATTTCATATCAAAACATCAGCGCTTGAATTCGCCCAGACCCGGCTTGAACACCTTGTCGTCGAGGAACATTTTCATCGCCTTCTGGCGACCGCCCTCAGGATCAACGTGCTTCAAGGCATCGCTCTTGGCGTTGAGATAATCC
>CANGRU010000022.1 GCA_947456315.1 Beijerinckiaceae bacterium
CGGATCGAAATCGGCAGCAGCGCCAGATAAGCAACCGTCAGCGCGATCAAAACTTCCATCGGGAAGGACGCCAAAGCCAGAATGAAAGAGGCCACGGCAAACAGCACGACGATAAAATATTCGCGCCGCACGCGACCAATCTGCTTGCCAGAAAAATGAGGGATTCGGCTTGCCATCAAAAAGGCAATACCAAGCACATAGACAATTTCAAGAACCACAAACAGGCGCCCTTCGGGCAACCCAAGTGCGGAATAAGACAGATAGATCGGCAGCATGGCCGCAATCGCGCCAGCTGGTGCTGGCATGCCGACAAAAAACTGCGCGTGCCAAGCAGGCTTACCCGGATCGTCAATCATCACATTGAAGCGCGCCAGACGCAGCGCTGCGGCAATGGCGAAGACGAGTGCAGCAAACCAGCCGAAGCTGCGAATTTCATGCAGGCTCCAGAAATACAGCAGGAAAGCCGGGGCCACGCCAAAGTCGACAAAATCAGCCAGCGAGTCGAGTTCCGCACCAAAGCGGGATGCGCCATCCAGCGCACGCGCCAAACGACCATCAAGACCGTCCAGCACAGCCGCCAGCACGATGAAAATAGCCGCCATTTCAAACTTGCCCTCGGAGGCAAAACGGATCGAGGTCAGGCCCAGACAAATGGCGAGCAATGTCACCAGATTGGGCAGAACAAAGCGCATGGGAATGCGCGCAAAACGGGGCTTGCGCTTGCCGTTTGCCTTTGTTTCTTCGCTGCCCGTGCGGTGATCTTGCATCAGCCGACCTTGTAGCTGCGACGTGCTTCGCTCGACGACAAATCCGCCAGAACCGTCTCGCCTGCAATGGCTTTCGAACCAAGGCCGACCAATGGCACGGCATTGTCAGGCATATAGACATCAACACGCGATCCGAAACGGATCAGACCAAAACGCTCGCCCGTGCCAATGCTGTCACCTTCACGCGCGAAAGACACGATGCGGCGTGCAATGAGGCCGGCAATCTGCACAACGCCGAAACGACCCTGCGCGCTTTCGATGATGATCGAGCTGCGCTCATTGTCTTCGCTCGCCTTGTCGAGATCGGCATTGAGGAAGAGGCCGGGCTTGTAAGCCAGACGTGTGATGCGGCCGGTAACGGGTGCGCGATTCACATGGCAATCGAAGACCGACATGAAAACCGAAATGCGCGACATCGGCTGGTCACCAAGACCCAGTTCCGGTGGCGGCACGAAATAACCGATCGAGGACACAATGCCATCGGCCGGCGAGACCACGAGGCCTTCGCGCAACGGCGTGACGCGCGGCGGATCACGGAAGAAATAGCAGCACCAGACGGTGAGAATGCCGCCGATCCAGCCCAGCGGCGACCAGATCCAGCCGAGGATCACGGCAATGGCCGCGAAAATGGCGATAAACAAATATCCTTCCGGATGGATCGGAACGATCTGCCGGCGGATGGAATCGATCATGGACATGGGTCTGAATGCTCACTGAGGGCTACGGTTAAAGGCCTTTTCGCAAATCGGGAGGCGGAAGTCACGGGGCACGTTGAACACGATGTTTCGAAGCGGCTTTCCAGCCCTGCCAAAGACTTGAGCAAACCCTGCCCCCGATTTCAGCATCCGGATGATACATAAGGCAAATCAACCATTTACTGCCTCCCGTCCGGTCGCTTTTCATTGACATCGGCGCCCCTCAGCCGAAAGTGGAGGCCGAGCATGTTAGCCCCTCGCTCTTGAAAGTGCCGCCCCGTGTCGATCCGCGTCGCCCTCCACCATGTGACCTCCTATGCCTATGACCGGCCCGTTGCGCTCGGGCCGCAGGTCATCCGGCTGCGTCCAGCCCCCCATTGCCGGACGAAAATCCTCTCCTATTCGCTGAAAGTGTCGCCCGCCGATCATTTCGTGAACTGGCAGCAAGATCCGCACGGCAATTGGCTCTCGCGTCATGTGTTTCCGGAGAAGACGACAAAATTCAAAATCGAAGTCGATCTGACGGCGGAACTGTCGGTGATCAATCCCTTCGACTTTTTCATCGAAGCGCATGCGGAAGAATTTCCCTTCACCTATACGCCCGAAGAGGCCATCGAACTCGCGCCCTATCTGGTCACCGAGCCGCAGGGTGAAAAATTCGCGGCCTATCTGGCTGGTGTCTCGCGCGAGAGCGTGCGCACGGTTGATTTTCTGGTCGGCCTTAACACGCGCCTCAGCCAAGAGATCAAATATGTCATCCGCATGGAACCCGGCGTGCAATCGCCGGAAGAAACGCTGACGTTGCAATCCGGCTCGTGCCGTGATTCCGCTTGGCTCTTGGTGCATCTGGCCCGCCAACTCGGATTGGCTGCGCGTTTCGTCTCGGGCTATCTCATCCAGCTCAAAGCCGATGTCGATCCGGTCGATGGCCCCAAAGGCACAGACCATGACTTCACCGATCTGCACGCATGGGCCGAAATCTATATCCCCGGTGCAGGCTGGATCGGATTGGATGCGACCTCCGGCTTGATGTGCGGCGAAGGTCATTTGCCACTCGCTGCAACGCCCCATTACCGCTCTGCCGCACCGCTTTCCGGCATGGTGGAACCGGCGCAATGTGAATTTGAATTTCACATGAAGGTTGAGCGAATCCGCGAACAGCCGCGCGTCACATTGCCTTTTTCAGACGAGGCTTGGGCCAAGCTTGATGCGCTGGGCGACAAGGTCGATCAGGATTTGATCGCGCAAGATGTGCGTCTCACCATGGGTGGCGAGCCGACCTTTGTGTCGATTGATGATTTTCAATCTGCTGAATGGAACACCGCCGCCGTTGGCCCGACCAAACGGCTTTATGCCGACACACTGATCAGGCGTCTGCGCGAGCGTTTCGCACCCGGGGGCTTTCTGCACTACGGCCAAGGCAAATGGTATCCGGGTGAAAGCCTGCCGCGTTGGGCCTTTGCGCTTTACTGGCGCAAAGATGGCAAACCGATCTGGAACAATCCTGATCTGATTGCCGATGAAGGTGGCAAGGGCCGCTTCAAAGACAAGATCGCCTTGATCGCCGATGCCGAACGCTTGGCGCATGAGACAGCGCAGCGTCTTGGTATTCCCGTTGATTGCGCCATGCCTGCTTATGAAGATCCCGCGCATTGGATTTTGAAAGAAGCCGAACTGCCGGTGAATGTTGATCCGAGCGATCCGAAGATCGAAGATCCGGAAGCACGTTCACGCATGGTGCGCGTGTTCGAGCGCGGCCTTGCCCATCCCACCGGCTATGTCTTGCCTGTGCAAAGATGGAATGCGGCGAGCGACAAAACACCCCGCTGGAAAAGCGAGAAATGGGCACTGCGCCGCGGCAAACTGTTTCTAGCCCCCGGCGATTCACCTGCAGGCTTTCGCCTGCCGCTGAACGCACTGCCCTATGTCGCGCCCTCCTCCTATCCCTACATCATGCCGCAAGATCCGACAGACGAGCGCGGCCCACTGCCCGATCCCAACGAGATCCGCCGCACCTATAGCGAGACGGTGAACGAGCCCTCGCGTCAGACACAGAATGCGCAAATTGCGGTTGAAGGAGAAGTGCGCACGGCGCTCGCCATCGAGCCACGCGATGGCGTGCTGCATGTCTTCATGCCGCCTGTCGAGAAGCTGGAAGATTACATCGAACTGCTCGCCGTTATCGAACTGGCAGCGGAAGCCGCCAAAGTGCCGGTGCATATTGAAGGCTATCCACCACCGCAGGATCCGCGCATCGAAGTGATCAAAGTCACGCCTGATCCGGGCGTGATTGAAGTCAATGTGCATCCGGCAGCCAGCTGGCGCGAGGCCGTGCACAATACGGTGACGCTGTATGAAGAAGCACGCCAGACACGGCTTGGCACAGACAAATATCTGACAGATGGACGCCACACCGGCACAGGTGGTGGCAATCACGTGGTGCTGGGTGGGGCCACGCCGATGGATTCCCCCTTCCTGCGTCGCCCAGATGTGCTGAAAAGTCTCATCCTCTATTGGCAGCGCCATCCCTCGCTGTCCTATCTCTTCTCTGGGCTCTTCATCGGGCCGACCAGTCAGGCTCCGCGCATTGATGAAGGCCGCCATGACAGCCTTTACGAGTTGGAAATTGCCATGGCGCAGGTGCCGCTTCCCGGTCAGGGCCAAACGCCGCTCTGGCTGGTTGATCGACTGTTTCGCAATCTCTTGGTCGATGTCACCGGCAATACGCATCGCGCCGAAATCTGCATCGACAAATTGTTTTCACCCGATGGCCCGACCGGACGCTTGGGGCTGATCGAGTTTCGCTCGTTTGAAATGCCGCCCGATGCGCGCATGTCGCTGGCCCAACAGCTGCTCTTGCGCGCGCTCATCGCTTGGTTCTGGCGTGAGCCGCAACAAGGCGACTTTGTGCGTTGGGGCACGGCCCTGCATGATCGGTTCATGCTGTCGCATTTTGTCTGGGACGATTTTTCAGGCGTGCTCGCCGACCTGCGCGGTGCTGGCTATGATTTCGATCCGCTCTGGTTTGAAGCGCAGCGCGAATTCCGCTTTCCCTTCTATGGCGATGTCGAACATGGCGGCGTGACAATGACCTTGCGGCAAGCGCTCGAGCCTTGGCATGTCATGGGTGAAGAAGGCGCGATTGGCGGCACGGTGCGCTATGTCGATTCTTCGGTCGAGCGTGTGGAATTGCTGGCACAAGGTTTTGTGACAGGACGCCACATCATCACCTGCAATGGCCGGCCTTTGCCGATGACCTCGACCGGCCGCAACAATGAGGCGGTGGCGGGTGTGCGTTTCAAGGCTTGGCAACCAGCCTCGGGTTTGCATCCGGTCATGCCGGTCCATGCGCCGCTGACTTTTGATCTGGTGGACACATGGAATGGCCGCTCACTCGGCGGGATGGTCTATCATGTCGCCCATCCGGGCGGGCGCAACCACGATACTTTCCCCGTTAATTCCTACGAAGCCGAGGCCAGACGCTTGGCCCGGTTCCAGAATCATGGCCATACTCCCGGCCCGATCGAAGTGCGGCGGGAAACCCCGTCGGCGGAATTCCCGTTGACACTCGATCTGAGGAGGCATTGTGGCTAGCGAAAGCGCAGCATCGCGCAACCGCGATCGACGTCCGGGCGGGACATCCCCGCGCCGCGTCGAAAGCTGGACGAGCGGTTATCAGGCCCTGCCGGGAATCTCTGACGAATTTATTGATGCCAATGGCCAGCCGCGTGCGCATTGGCAAGCCTTCCTCAACGCGCTGTCGCGCATTGAAGATGACCAGATCGAACGCCGCTTTGCCGCGGCCGACCGCCATATCCGCGACTTGGGTATTTCATATCGCGTCTATGGCGAGACCAACGAACGCTCGTGGCCGCTGTCGCATGTGCCGGTGCTCATTCCGGAGCGCGATTGGCGCGCCATTGCCGCGGGTGTCACACAGCGCGCCGAATTGATGGAGCGCATCCTCTCGGACGTCTATGGCGAAGGCAATCTGGTGCGCGAAGGCGCTTTGCCAGCGGCCGCTGTTACCGGCAGCCCCGATTTCATGCGCCCGATGCAGGGTGTGAAGCCGCCGGGTGACCGCTGGATGCGCCTCTATGCCTGCGACATTGGCCGCGGCCCTGACGGTCGCTGGTGGGTGCTGGGTGATCGCGCGCAAGCGCCCTCGGGCACAGGCAATGCGCTTGAAAACCGCCTCGTCCTGTCACGCGCTTTTCCCAATCTCTATCGCGACATGAATGTCGAGCGTCTCGCGCCCTTCTTCCGCGAATTTCGCAAAGGCCTTGCAGATTCCGCCACGCGCCCTGAGCCACGCATCTGTCTGCTGACGCCCGGCCCCTATAGCCAGACCTATTTCGAACAAGCCTATCTCGCGCGCTATCTCGGCATTCTGCTGGTCGAGGGGGATGATCTGACTGTGCAGGATGGCATGGTGCATGTGCGCACCATTGCCGGCCTCAAGCGCGCCGATGTCATCTGGCGTCGCGTCGATGCTGATTGGTGCGATCCGCTCGAAGGCAATGCCGCCTCGCACTTGGGCGTGCCTGGCCTCATTCAGGCCATTCGCAATGGCACGGTGACCGTTGCCAATATGCCGGGGGCCGGCCTCATTGAATCACGCGCGCTGCTCGGCTTCATGCCGGCACTGTGCAAACGCCTGATGGGCGAAGAGCTACAGCTGCCCAATATTGCGACATGGTGGTGCGGACAGGAGAGCGAGCGCAAGCAGGTGCTCGAGCGTCTGGATGAGCTCGTCATCTCGAGCGCTTTTTCCGACACGCTGCCCGGCATGAAAGGCCAGCGCAGCCTGATTGGCGCGGATCTCGATACGCAGGCCCGCGCGCGCCTGATGTCAGATCTCGATGATCGCGCGATTGATTATGTCGGGCAGGAAATGGTGCAGCTCTCCACCACCCCCGTGTGGGATGATGGCAAACTCACACCACGCCCCTTCGTGCTGCGCGTCTATGCGGCGGCGACCGAAAACGGGTGGGAAATCATGCCCGGCGGCTTTTGTCGCGTCTCCGACCAAGGCGATGCGCGCGCTGTCTCCATGGGCGAAGGCGTGCAATCGGCAGACGTCTGGGTGCTGGCCGACAAGCCTGTCGAAATGACAACCCTTTTGCCCACCAGCGACAGCGTGAAAATCCGCCGCCTGCTGGGCAATCTGCCAAGCCGTGCAGCGGATAATCTGTTCTGGCTTGGCCGTTATATGGAGCGCGTTGAAGCCACCCTGCGCATCATCCGCTGCTTGTGCTCCCGCGTCATGGATCCCGATTCCATGACGGGCGGTGGTCGCCAATCGACTTTCCGTCTGGCCCGCATGCTCATCACTTGGGGCGCTGTGCCCGCCGAAATGGCTGATGCCACAACGGCGGAAATTGCAGCAACCGCCTTGCATGACAAAACACAAGTTGGTTCAGCCACAGCCATTGCCTCCGCAGCACGACGCGCCGCAGGTGTCATTCGCGAACGCCTGTCACCGGATGCATGGCACTTGCTGCGCACCCTCGACATGCGCTTGTCGCATGAAGAGGGCAAAGCGCTGCCGGAAGCTGAATCCTTCGACAAGGCGGACGCTGCTTTGCGCGTCATTGCCGCTTTGTCCGGTCTGTTTCAGGAAAACACCAATCGCGTAGCGGGCTGGCGTTTTCTGGATATGGGACGGCGCGTGGAACGAGCCATCAACACCTGCCGCTTCGCCCGCACTTTTGCCGACAAGGATGCGACAGCCGAAAATCTCGATGTGCTGCTCGATCTGATCGACTCGCAGATCACCTATCGTTCACGCTATCTGGTCGGCGTGGCGCTGGCGCCTGTGCGCGACATGGTGTTGCTCGACACGTTCAACCCGCGCTCTGTGGCGTTTCAGGCCGAGCGCATCAATGAACATCTGGCGACCCTGCCACTCTTGCAAGAAGACGGTATTCTGGAAGCGCCCAGCCGGCTCTCCGTCAAAATTGTCTCCGACCTGACTGTCGAACAGGCCGACCATCTCGACCAGCAGAAAATTCTGGCTGTCGAGCAGCGCCTGATGGCGCTTGCCGAAGCCGTGGCCCAGCGCTACTTCCTGCAAGGTCCGGGTGCGACACGCCAAGGCCGCGAGATGGATCTCGCATGATTTACGACATTCGCCACGTCACCACCTATCGCTACGATTCACCGGTTTCGTCGGCACGCTGCACTTTGCGCCTGTTGCCGACCGATGATGACGGCCAGCGCGTCTTTGACAGCGGGGTGGAAGTTTCGCCCAATCCCAGCACGATCAGCGAGCGCAAAGATTTCTTTGGTACGCGCGTCACCAATGTGACGATTGGTACAACGCATCGTGAATTGCGCATCACCGCCATGTCACGTGTGGAGGTGGAACGCCGCCCAGCCCCCGCACCGGAATTGACGCCCGCTTGGGAAGAGGTGCGCCAAAGCGCCTTTTCATCCAATGCGCTCGGCTCACAAGCGCCTGCGCATTTTCTCTATCCGTCGCGGCTGGTGCCTTTGCATGCACCCGCCACGGCCTATGCGCGTGAAAGTTTCAGCCCGCGCCGCACGATTGTGGAAGCCGCTGCCGAGCTGATGACGCGCATCCGCAAAGATTTCAAATATGATCCCAAGGCGACGGCTGTCTCAACGCCGCTGTCGGACGCTTTTGAAGCGCGCGGCGGTGTGTGTCAGGATTTTGCTCACATCATGATCGCAGCTTTGCGCGGCCTTGGCCTGCCTGCGGCTTATGTCTCTGGCTATATCCGCACTTTGCCACCGCCCGGAAAACCTCGACTTGTGGGGGCTGATGCTTCGCATGCCTGGGTGTCGTTGTGGTGTGGAGATGCATTCGGCTGGCTCGATTTTGATCCAACCAATGCCTTGATGGCCAGCAATGATCACATTGTGATTGCACGCGGACGCGATTATGCGGATGTCTCGCCGATTGATGGCGTCATTCTGGCATCAGGCAATCAGACGCTGACGGTCAGCGTCGATGTCGCGCCCAGCCAACGCGCCAGCCATGATCCTGCACCGCGGGTTGAGGCATTTGTCTAGCCTCGTCATTGCTTCGCTTCACTCGCAATGACGATGTCAGTCAGCGTTTAAACCTCAATCCCGACGCGCGCGCTCTGGCCTTCTTCTTCAGCAGCGCGGCGCAGCGCTTCTTGCGCAGCATCGACTTCGCGCTGGCGGTTCCACATAGCCTGATAGACGCCACCCAGAGCGAGCAGCTCTTCGTGACGGCCACGCTCGACAATCTCGCCCTTGTCGAGCACGAGAATCTCATCCGCATTCACAATGGTCGACAAGCGATGCGCGATGACCAGCGTGGTGCGGCCCTTCGAGACACGGTCCAGTGCCGATTGGATCTCGCGCTCGGTAAACGAATCCAGCGCCGAGGTGGCTTCATCGAGAATGAGGATCGGCGGGCCTTTCAGGATCGTGCGGGCAATCGCCACACGCTGCTTTTCGCCGCCCGACAATTTCAGACCGCGTTCGCCCACCTGCGCCTTGTAGCCATTGGGCACGGAGCGGATGAAATCATCAATCTGCGCCGCTTTGGCGGCCTCGACCACTTCCTCTTCGCTGGCGCTCCAGCGGCCATAGCGGATGTTATAAGCAATCGTGTCGTTGAACAGCACTGTATCCTGCGGCACCATGCCGATAGCATCGCGCAATGACACCTGCGTCACGGATGAAATATCCTGACCATCGATGGTGATGTGACCCTGCTGCACTTCATAAAAGCGGAACAACAGGCGCGAGATTGTCGACTTGCCGGCCCCCGATGGCCCGACAATGGCGAGCGTCTGTCCGGCAGGCACTTCAAAGCTGATGCCCTTCAAAATCTGGCGCTTGGGATCATAAGCGAAATGCACATTGTCGAAGACGACATGGCCGGCCTTCACCTGCAAAGGCTGCGCATCCGGCTTGTCCTTGATCTCGGGGTGCTGGCCCAGAATCGAGAACATCATTTCAATATCGATCACTGCCTGTTTGATTTCGCGATAGACCATGCCCATGAAATTGAGCGGCTGATAGAGCTGGATCATCATCGCATTGACGAGCACAAAGTCGCCAATCGTGTTGCGGCCCTCGCGGATGCCCATGATGCACAGCATCATCACCACCATGAGACCCAGCGAGAAGATGAGTCCCTGCCCGGAGTTCAGCACCGACAAGGAGACATAGCTTGAAACGCTGTTGCGCTCATATTTCTCCATCGACAGATCGTAACGCTCGGCTTCGCGCCGCTCCGCACCGAAATATTTGACCGTTTCGTAATTGAGCAGCGAGTCGATGGCCTTGGTATTGGCATCCGTGTCACTCTCATTCATCGAGCGGCGGATGCCGATACGCCAATCCGTCGCGATGGTCGTGAATTTGAGATAGGCGATGATCATGATGATCACCGTCACCGCATAGCGCCAGTCGAACTCGAAGAAGAAGACAGCCAGGATCAGTGCGAATTCGACGACGGTCGGCACGCCTGTCAGCATCGACATGCGCACAATTTGCTGGATCGCTTCGCGCCCGCGCTCCAGAACGCGCGTCAGACCGCCCGTCTTGCGCTCGAGGTGAAAGCGCAGCGACAATTGATGCAAATGCACGAAGAGCTGGTTGGCAATGCGGCGCACGGCATGCATGGCCACCGCAGCAAAGAGCGCGTCACGCGCTTGCGTGAAGAACTGCACGAAGACGCGCAGCAATGTGTAGAGGATGACAACAGCAATGGGGCCAGCCAGAAGCGCCGGCAATGGCACATCAGCCTTGGGATCAGTGATAAGGTCCGTCACCCATTTGAACGAATAGGGCACGGCAATCGTCAGCAGCTTGGCAACGATCAGCAGAGCTAGCGCGCCGAGCACGCGAAATTTGAGATCGATGCGCTCGCTGGGCCAGATATAGGGCCACAAATGCTTCACGGTCGTGGCCAGCGAGGCATCCGCCTTGAGCGGCGCAAAGGACGAATTCTGGTTCTGCTTATGGTGCGGCGTCATGTTCTTCTGATCGTTCGAGCCGTTGGGTCAGGCTTGATATATAGGCGCAATTAGCCCTCCGCGCACCCCGCGGGAAGCCCAACACACAGAAAGAGCGCCCTTATCGGGACGGCGCGGCCCCGGGCACGACCAGAATTTGCTCTGGAAAGATCAGCGACGGATCGCGGATCTGCCCCGAATTGGCGGCATAGATCTGGGTATAGCGGTAACCGGAGCCCAGCATCCGCTGGCTGATTTTCCACAAACTGTCGCCCCGCTGCACGGTCACGCTTTGCACCTCGGGCACGACCGCATGGGCGGGTGTCGCTGCTTGCGCAGGCGGCGGGGCGGCTGATGGCGCCACATTCGTAATGCTATTGGCAGAGCTGCGGGCCGGATAATCAAATGGCACATCGGCCTGCGCGATCACTTTGCCTGAAGGATCGAGATGCTCGGCCCGCACGCTATAGGCACCTGCTGCCATGCCCTTCTGGATTTTGAGCGACCAGCGCCCATCAGCTCCCGCTTCGATGTTGGCGATTGGCGCGCCATTCAGCGACAGCCGGATGGCGGCGCCGGGTGCTGCCGTGCCGGTGGCGTAAAAGCCGCCCGCATCATCCGCCTCGACCGAGCGAATGGCGAGGGAAGGCACGGGCGCAGGTGCTTTCGTTGTGGGAGCTGTCGAAGGGATCGTGTCAGACAGAATGCGTGTGGGCACGCCCGGCTGTGTCAGAGCCACAACCACATCGCCCTGCCCGCGCGCGGGCAAAGCCACCGCCACTGTCTGGGCAGGCGAGGCTGGCTTGCCATCGGCCACCAGACTCAAAAGATGATGACCCGTGGGTAGCGGCAGCGGCACGATGGCGAATTGGCCGTTCATATCGGCCTTCACACTGGCAATCACCACGCCATTGTTGAGCAATTGCACCTGAGCACCGGCGTTGGTGCGCCCCGCAACCACCGTCGAGCCATCGGGCTCCACACTCACCACATCGAAAGAGACCGATACATCTTTTGCAGATGCGGGTTCCGAAGCAGGAAGCGTCGGGCGTGCCGAGACGAGGGGCGCAGAGGGTGAAGAGACGGAGGGTTGAGACGCAAACAGGCTCGGCGATTGTTCCATCGCACGCCATGCCAAAAAGCCGATGGCGGCCACAGCCAACGCTGTGCTCAAACCGAACATAACC
>CANGRU010000023.1 GCA_947456315.1 Beijerinckiaceae bacterium
AGCACGTGCGCGCGACCATCAAGATGAAACAGAGGAGAGCGTGAAAGCCGAATGGCGCGCGCTGGGAGTGAGCTTATGAATCTGTTGATCTTCGGTCACGGTTATTCCACCCATGCTTTTGTTGCGCGGTATGGCGATATTTTCTCTCATATTTTTGCGACCACACGCAGTCTTGAGAAAAAAGCGCAGATGCAAGGCGTGACGCCGCTGCTCTTTTCCGAAGCGCATGAGGCTTTGGCGCAGGCCGATGTGTTGCTGGTTTCCGTGCCGCCGGATGCTGACAGCGATCCGGTGCTGGATCTCTACGACGAGCAGATGATTGAAAGCAGTGTGGCGCGCATCGTCTATCTCTCGACGGTGGGTGTCTATGGCGATCATCAGGGTGCCTGGGTGAATGAAGACACGCCCTGCGTGCCGGTGGCCGAACGCTCGCAGGCGCGTTTGGAAGCCGAGCAAGACTGGACAGAATGTGTCGCTGACATGGGCGCGGAACTCGACATTTTGCGTCTATCGGGAATCTACGGGCCGGGCCGCAATGCGCTGGTCAATCTGCGCGAGGGCACGGCGCGGCGCATCATCAAGCCGGGTCAGGTGTTCAATCGCATCCATGTCGAAGATATTGCCGATGCCATTGCAGCTTGTATCGCGCGTGGCCAGCCGGGGCGCATTTACAATGTGACGGATGATGAACCGGCCCCACCGCAAGATGTCGTGGAATATGCGGCGCAATTGCTGGGACTTGCTCCGCCGCCCGAGCGCGATTTTGAAACGACAGACATGTCGCCCATGGCGCGCTCTTTCTATGGCGAGAACAAGCGCGTTTCCAATGCGCGCATCAAAAGCGAATTGGGTTTTGAGTTTCAGTATCCGACCTATCGGGAAGGTCTGAAGGGCCTGCTTGAAATGGATCCGTCATTGCGAGCGTAGCGAAGCAATCCAGAGGCAACACATGAGGCCTCTGGATTGCTTCGCCTTCGGCTCGCAAGGACGAGGAGCCGTCACGCCGCGCGTTGGGTCGGCGAAAAATGGTCCAGATATTTAGCGTCAATCGCCGCCACGGGCAAAATCACCAGCACGTCGGTGGTGCCGAATTGACGATCAACCACAGCGCCTGTGCCAAACTTCGCACCCACGCGCAAATAACCGCGGATGAGGGTTGGCAGAGCGTCCAGCGCGCGGCGCAGATCGATGGCTTCTTTCGAGATCATGTCCATCGACACAAAGCGGTCCGGCAATGCGCTGGCCGACCAGTCGCCTTCGCCCATGGCATGGTGGTGCAGGAAGGACAGCGGCAAGGCGAGTGCCAGCGGATTGGTGCCCTCGAAGGAGGCGCAGCCGATCATCGCGCCGATGCGGTAATGCTGCATATAGCCGGCAATGCCGCGCCACAGCAGCTCGATGGTGCGCTTCGAGCGATATTCGGGAAGCACGCAAGAGCGGCCGAGTTCCAGAAAGCGTGTGTCGGTGTGGCGGGCCAGCAGCGGCGCCAGATCGAATTCCTGCGCACTGTAGAAGCCGCCATTTTTGTCGGCGACGTCTTGGCGCAGCAGGCGATAGGTGCCAACCACTTTCGGCTTTTTGCGGCCAAACTTGCTACGCGCTTCATGGTCGATGACCAGCATGTGATCGCAGATGCGGTCAAAGGGGCAAATGTCGCGGCGTGACAAGTTCGAGCGCGCATCTGCAATGGCGCCGCCCTCTTCAAAGAAGACGCGGTAGCGCAATTTTTGTGCGCGGCGGATGTCTTTCTTGGTGATGGCAAGGCGCACTTCGAGGGAGCCCATGCGGCCAAGGCTGGGATCAAGCGTGCCATGATGGCGCACAGCGCGCGGCAGTGCTTTGGGAAGCACGTTCAACCCCGCTTGAAATGCCGTTTTGATCATGTCGGTCGATGCGCTCATCAATGCCATGCGTATTCACCCCCTGATGAAACGTCAGACATCACACTATTCAGAAGCTTTTATGACATTTTGCGCCAAACGCCAGTGGCGGCTTGAAAGCCTGTTGCATCAGGCGGCTGCCGCAGCCGGTGCGGGGCGCCCGCGCCACGACAGGGCCTCGGCCACATGAAGGCGGCGCACCGCCTCCGATTCGTCGAGATCGGCCAGCGTGCGGGCAAGTTTCAAAACCCGATGGAACCCGCGCGCGGTGAGGCGCAGACGATCAGCCGCCTCGCGGATGAGTGTCGCGCCCGCCGCATCGGGCTGTGCCATGCGCTCGACGACCTGGGCGGGCGCTGCTGCATTGGTGTCGAATTGCGGCAGGCCCATGTCGATAAAGCGCTGGCGTTGGCGTGCCCGCGCACGTGCGACACGCACTGCAACCTCACGCGAGCCTTCGGGCGCGGGCGGCAGCAACAGGTCACTGGCGGAGACAGCCGGCACTTCAATCGCCATATCGAAACGATCCAGCAGGGGGCCTGAGAGACGCGCCTGATATTGCGCCATGCAGCGCGTGTTGGGCTGGCGCGAACAGGCATAGCCCGGGTCTGTGGCATGCCCGCAGCGGCAGGGGTTCATGGCGGCAACGAGCTGGAAGCGCGCCGGATATGTCACCCGATGATTGGCGCGCGAGACACTGACTTCGCCTGTTTCGATCGGCTGGCGCAGCGAGTCGAGTGCCTGCATGGAAAACTCCGGCAATTCATCGAGAAACAGCACGCCGTGATGGGCCAGCGACACTTCCCCCGGGCGCGCATGCAAGCCACCCCCTGTGAGCGCGGCCATAGAGGCCGAATGATGGGGCGCACGGAACGGGCGGCGATCCGTCAATTCGCCACCCGCCAGCAATCCGGCGACCGAATGAATCATCGACACTTCGAGCAATTCGCGCGGCGACAAGGGCGGCAGAATGGAGGGAAGCCGTGCTGCCAGCATGCTTTTGCCCGCACCCGGCGGGCCGTTCATCAGCAGATGATGTCCGCCAGCGGCAGCAATTTCGAGGGCGCGTTTGGCGCCCTCCTGCCCTTTGATGTCGGCGAGGTCAGGTTGCGGTGTGCCGTTGGCGCGAATGGCGGGCAGGGGGCGGGACAGCACTTGCGTGCCTTTGAAATGATTGGCGAGCTGGATCAGCGAGCGGGGGGCGAGAATATCGATCTCGGCCGAAGCCCAGGCCGCTTCTGCGCCACAGGCCGCCGGACAGATCAGACCATGGCCGCGCATATTGGCCGCCACCGCCGCAGGCAGACATCCGGCAACAGCTGTGATCGAGCCATCGAGTGCCAATTCGCCCAGAATGGTGAAACCCGCCAGCGCATCGGAGGGAATAGCGCCCATAGCCGCCATAATGGCCAGCGCGATGGGCAGATCGTAATGGCTGCCTTCTTTGGGCATGTCGGCGGGCGCCAGATTGACGATGACGCGGCGCGCCGGCATGGCGAGCCCCGAGGCAATCAGCGCGCCGCGCACCCGCTCGCGCGATTCCCCGACCGCCTTGTCGCCCAGCCCCACGACCGAAAAGGCGACATTGCCATTGGCAATCTGCACCTGCACGTCGACCGGGCGGGCCTCGATCCCTTCAAAGGCAACGGTTGCAACCCTGACCACCATGAGCTTGCTCCATCTGCCGCAAGGGCAAGCTGAAGCTTCGCTGATGTTTCCGGTTTTGTCAAGAACATTTCATGAACAGAAATAGAAAGACGTCATTGCGAGGAGGGCTTTAGCCCGACGCGGCAATCCAGAGCCACACGTGCAACCTCTGGATTGCTTCGCTTCGCTCGCAATGACGGGTGGTTGGCCCCTATGTCCCTCGCGGCTTGGCCCGCGTGGTTGGTGCGGCCCCTGCGGGATCATCGGGCCAGGGGTGGCGGGGATAGCGGCCTTTCATGTCGGATTTCACAGCCGCCCATGAGCCTTTCCAGAAGCCGGGGAGGTCTTTGGTGATCTGGATAGGCCGATGGGCTGGCGAGAGCAGATGCAGCGTCAGCGGCACGCGCCCGCCTGCCAGCGCAGGGTGCGTCGAGAGGCCGAACAATTCCTGCACGCGGATGGCCAGCACAGGCCCGCCCTCGGCTTCATAATCAACCGCCACACGCGAGCCGGTCGGGGCTTCGAAATGCGTCGGCGCTTCAGCATCCAAGCGGCGCATCATCTCCCAGGGCAGAAGCGCTGACAAGGCTGCATCGAGATCGTTCGCGCTGATCGCATTCAGCGATATGCGTCCTTCGATGAACGGTGCGAGCCAATCTTCCGGAGTTTGCGCGAGCGCGTCATCGGACAGGTCGGGCCAATCGTCACCTTCGGCGCGGCGCAAAAACATCACGCGGTCGCGCCATTGGTTTTGCGCTTTCGTCCAGGGCAATTTGTCGATGCCAACCAAGGCCGCGCCTTTGGCGAGTGCAACAGCGGTTTGCGAATTGGCCTCGACGGGCAGAATCTGTTCGCTCAAAGCAATCGCGCCCAGCTTGCGGGCACGTCTGCGGCGCAGGCTCAGACTTTGTTTGTCGAAGGTCACCTCATCGCGCGCGACAATCTGCGCGCCCGCAATTGTCTCGACATCGTCTGCGCTGAGTGCAGCACCCGCCAGAATACGGGCAGCCGCCGCACGGCCGGAGATTTCCGCAATGGCCAGAAACGGCGCGCGCGCCAAACGCTCATGGGCTTCCATTGCACCTGCGCGGCCATTGACCATCAGGAATTCGCCATCGCGTCCGCGCGCTTTGGCGATGCGGTCCGGATAAGCCATCGCAATCAAACGTCCGCAATCTGACAGATCTCCGCCATTCTGATCTTTGCGGCCGGTCTGGCGTGCGGCCTCATCCGCAAAACCACGCGCCAAGCGGCGCGCATCTTCAGAGCGTGGTGCGCGATCACGGCGGAAATTTTCAACGCGCTCCGACAGATCAATGCGCTCGCCGCCCAAGCCACGCTCCACCAACACGGCTGCCAGATCAGCGGCCAGAGCGGCTTCGCCCATGCGGGCCGCTTCAATCACCATGCGTGCAAGGCGAGGTGGGAGAGCAAGCGCACGAATGGCTTCACCTTGCGGCGTAATGGCGCCATTCTCATCGAGTGCCTGCAAAGAAACCAGCAATTGACGGGCTTCTTTCAAAGCAGGCGCGGGTGGCGCATCAAGCCACGCCAATTGGTTGGGATCACGCACGCCCCAAGCTGCCAGATCAAGCAGCAGGCTTGAGAGATCAGCCGAAAGAATCTCGGGCTGCGAAAAAGCCTCCAGCGCACCGGTGCCTGCTTCCTCCCACAAGCGATAGCAGACGCCGGGCTGTGTGCGTCCGGCGCGGCCACGTCTCTGGTCAGCGGCCGCCCGCGAGACGCGCACAGTCTCCAATCGGGTCAGGCCAAGATCGGGCTCGAAACGCGGCACGCGTGCCAATCCGCTGTCGATCACCACACGCACGCCTTCAATGGTGAGCGATGTTTCGGCAATGGAGGTGGCCAGCACGATTTTGCGCGTGCCAGCTTTGGCGGGCAGCACAGCGCGATCCTGTGCGGCGCGATCCATCGCGCCATAGAGGGGCGCGAGTTCGGCATTGTCGGGCAATTTGCCGTCCAGCATCTGCGCGACGCGGCGGATTTCTCCTTGTCCGGGAAGAAAAGCGAGAATGGAACCTGTTTCTGCACGCAGTGCCGTCTGGATGGCGCGCACCATATCCTCGTCAAGCCGCGAGCGCGCGTCACGTGGCAGGTGTCGTGTGTCAATCGGAAAGGCGCGGCCTTCGCTGACAATGACAGGACAATCGCTCATCAGTTTTGAAACGCGCGCGCCATCAAGCGTTGCCGACATCACGAGAATGCGCAAATCCTCGCGGAACCCCGCTTGCGCTTCGAGGGCGAGGGCCAAGCCCAGATCCGCATCCAGCGAACGCTCGTGGAATTCATCGAAGACAACGGCGGCGACGCCTTTCAGCTCGGGGTCATCCAGAATCATCCGCGCGAAGACGCCTTCGGTGACGACTTCAATGCGCGTCTTGGCCGAGATGCGCGATTGCAGGCGCACGCGCAGGCCCACCGTCTCGCCGACACTCTCTCCAAGGGTCGCCGCCATGCGTTCGGCGGCTGCGCGTGCGGCAAGGCGGCGCGGTTCCAGCAGGATGATCTTGCCCCCTGCCGCAAAAGCCTCGTCTTTCAGGACCAGCGGAACGCGCGTGGTTTTGCCCGCACCCGGTGGCGCGACGAGGACCAGACGGGTCCCATGGGCTGTTTTTTCACGCACGTCTCCCAGCACTGCATCGATGGGCAGGGCAAAAGTGAAGTCGGCGGGGGCATGGGCCATGGGCTTCATGTCTCAAAAACAGGGGCTTCGGGCAAGTCTGGCAAGTCTGGCAAGTCGGGCAAGCCACCCCAGCCAGGGGTGACCCTCCGCAATTATCTTTGGCCGGCTCTGGCCTTGCCTCTTCTCTCGCACTGCGGAAGGGAGTATATGCCCGCGGGCCTGCTCGACAGGCCGCCAGAGGACTAGCCTCTAAGGACCGATCCCATGCCTCACGGCCCGTCAGACCAGATCTCGAACAAGACCGAGGCTGGCACCATTCCACACGGCTCACATGGGTCTCAGGATCATCACCATGATCACGGCCATGACCATGGTCATGGGCATGGCAATGGACACGGTCATGATCACGGGCACAGCCATGGCAGCATTGCGTCGCTGACGCTGGGCTCGATTGGCGTGGTCTATGGCGATATCGGCACCAGCCCGCTTTACGCTTTGCGTGAATCTCTGGTGCATACGGCGGGCGTGGGCTCGCATGATGAGAATGTGCTGGGCGTGGTCTCGCTGCTCATCTGGGCTTTGTTTCTGATCGTCACCATCAAATATGTGATCTTCGTCATGCGCGCTGACAACCGCGGCGAAGGTGGCACATTGGCTTTGATGGCGCTGGCGCAATCGGCCATCGGCCGCCGTTCTATCGGTGTTTTGTTTTTGGGTATTTTGGGAGCGTCGCTGTTTACGGGCGATGCCATTATCACGCCCGCGATCTCGGTGCTCTCGGCGGTCGAGGGTTTGAAACTCGTCGCACCCGCGCTCGACCATTATGTTTTGCCGATCACCTTCGTGATCCTGATCACCCTGTTCATGGTGCAAAGTCATGGCACGGGCAGTGTGGCGAAGTTTTTTGGTCCCATCATGGTGTTGTGGTTTCTGTCGCTGGCGGCGATGGGAGCGTCGCATCTGGGCGATGCGCCACGTATTCTTTATGCGTTCAATCCGCTCTATGGCCTGACCTTCCTGTTCTCGCACGGCTTGCTCAGCTTCGTGGTGATGGGTTCGGTGTTTCTCGCCGTGACGGGCGCTGAAGCGCTTTATGCCGATATGGGCCATTTTGGACGTCGCCCCATTCAGCTCGCATGGTCGTTCTTCGTGCTGCCCGCCTTGGTCATCAATTATCTGGGGCAAGGCGCTTTGTTGCTGGCCAATCCGGAAGCGATGGACAATCCCTTCTTCCTGATGGCGCCCGATTGGGCGCTGTTGCCGCTGGTCATTCTGGCAACAGTTGCGACCATTATTGCGAGCCAGGCGACAATCACAGGCGCCTTCTCGCTGGCACGCCAGGCCATTCAATTGGGCCTGTTGCCACGTTTGGAAATCCACCACACATCCGACAAGCAGGAAGGCCAGATCTACATTCCGCGCGTCAATCGCACTTTGCTGGTCGGCGTGTTGTTGCTGGTGGCCATGTTCAAGTCCTCCAGCGCGCTGGCCTCGGCCTATGGCATTGCGGTGACGGCTTCTATGGTGGTTGATTCCATGCTCGCCTTCGTCGTGCTCTGGCGTCTCTGGAAATGGCCGGTCTGGCGCGCTTTTGCGACGATGGGCACGTTCTTCGTGATCGAAAGCGTGTTCTTCTCCGCCAATCTGTTGAAGCTGTTTGAAGGCGGCTGGGTGCCGGTTCTGGTTGGCAGCATGGTTGTCTTGATGATGTGGACATGGCTGCGCGGCTCGGGCTTTTTGTCCTCCAAGACGCATCGCGATTCCATCCCCATGCGCGATCTCATCCGCATGCTGGAAAAATCCAAACCGACGCGCGTATCTGGCACGGCTGTGTTCCTCACCTCCGATGCAGAAGTGGCGCCCTCCGCCCTCATGCACAATCTCAAGCACAATAAAGTGCTGCATGAGCGTGTCTTCATTGTCAGTGTGAACACAGAGCAGACACCGCGTGTCAGCCCCGACAAGCGTTACGAGATCGAAAAGCTGTCTGAGGATTTCACCAAGGTCACGCTGCATTTCGGCTTTATGGAAAACCCGCGCGTGCCTGCGGCTTTGGCGACCATGCGCAAAGCCGGTCTGAAGTTCGATATTATGACGACATCGTTCTTCCTGGGGCGCCGGTCGCTGAAAGAAAGCCCCAATTCCGGCATGCCGGTCTGGCAGGATCGTCTCTTCATCATGCTGTCGCGCCAAGCTGCCAATGCGACGGACTTCTTCTCGATTCCATCCGATCGCGTGGTGGAACTGGGCGCACAAGTCACCGTTTAGTCGTCATTGCGAGGAGCATCGCTTCCCTCGCAATGACGGCTTTGCGATCAAACCCGCCCGATGCTCGAATAGATGAAGCCGTGCTTGGCCATATCGCTCGGGCGATAAATATTGCGCAGATCGACGACCACCGGACTTTTCATGCTCTCTTTCACGCGCTTCAGATCCAGCGCGCGGAACGCATCCCATTCGGTGACAATCGCCAGAGCATCAGCCCCATCGGCGCAGGCATAGGGCTCTTCTTCAAACACAATGCCCGGCATCATGGGGCGCGCTTGATCCATGGCTTCGGGATCAAAAGCATGAACCTTGGCGCCAGCAGCCAGCAATGCTTCGACAATATCGAGCGAAGGCGCATCGCGCATGTCATCGGTGTTGGGTTTGAAGGCGAGGCCGAGCAGGCCGATCTTCTTACCCTTCACGCTACCACCGCAAGCTGCAATGATGCGCTCGGCCATGGCTTTCTTGCGGGCTTTGTTGACGCGCTCGACTGTTTCGACAATCTGCACGGGCGCGCCCGCTTCTTGGGCGGTGCGCACAAGGGCCAGCGTATCCTTCGGAAAGCACGAGCCGCCATAGCCGGGGCCTGCATGCAGGAATTTCGAGCCAATGCGATTATCGAGACCGATGCCGCGTGCAACATCCTGCACATTGGCGCCGACTTTTTCGCACAGATCCGCCATTTCATTGATGAAGGTGATCTTGGTCGCCAGAAACGCATTGGCGGCATATTTGATGAGTTCTGATGTGCGCCGACCGGTGAACAGCAGTGGCGCTTGGTTGAGATAGAGCGGGCGATAGATTTCGCTCATCACGTCACGCGCACGCTCGGTTTCTGCGCCCACCACAATGCGGTCCGGTCGTTTGAAATCCGAAATGGCAGCGCCCTCGCGCCAGAACTCCGGATTGGAGACCACTGCAAACTCGAGATCGGGACGCGCCTCGCGGATGATCTTTTCAACTTCATCGCCGGTGCCGACCGGCACAGTCGATTTGGTCACCACCACGCAATAGCCCGTGATGGCAGCCGCAATCTCTTTGGCCGCGCCATAGACATAGGAGAGGTCTGCATGTCCATCGCCACGGCGCGACGGCGTGCCCACAGCAATGAAGACAGCATCCGCGCCGCCGACAGCCTGCGCAAGATCCATGGTGAAGGAGAGGCGCTTCTGCTTCACATTGGCCGCGACGAGATCCTCAAGCCCGGGCTCGAAAATCGGAATCTCGCCACGCTCCAGCATGGCAATGCGATTGGCGTCTTTATCGACGCAAATCACAGTATGGCCGAAGTCGGCCAGGCAGGCACCGGAAACCAGGCCTACATAGCCTGAGCCGATCATGGCGATACGCATCGCAAACCCTCTTCTAGTGCAGCCGGTATCAGCCGCTGACGTTATAGGCAGCGAGAGCCGCCATATTGACGATGTCGGAATCCTTGGCGCCGAGCGGCACGATCTGCACGGGCTTGTTGAGGCCCACAATCATCGGACCGATGACCGTCGCACCACCCAGCTCTTGCAGCATCTTTGTCGAGATGGATGCAGAATGGAAAGCCGGCATGATCAGCACATTGGCCGTGTCGGTCAGGCGGCAGAAGGGGTAGGTGCTCATCAATTCCTTGTTGAGCGCCACATCGGCGGCCATTTCGCCGTCATATTCAAAATCAACGCGCATGGCGTCGAGAATCTTGACGGCTTCGATGACCTTTTCCGAACGCTCACCTTCGGGATGGCCGAAGGTCGAGAATGCGAGCATGGCCACACGCGGCTCATAGCCCAAGCGGCGCGACACGCCGGCGGCTTCAATGGCGATTTGCGCCAGTTCTTCCGCCGTCGGCATTTCGGTGATCGCCGTATCGGCCACCAGCACAGGGCGACCACGCGACAGGATCATCGACAGGCCCATGACGCGATGGCCGGGCTTGGGATCGATCACGCGGCGCACTTCTTCGAGTGCAATGGAGAAATTGCGCGTGACACCGGTCACCATGGCATCGGCATCGCCCAGTGCCACCATGGCAGCGGCGAAATGATTGCGGTCCTGATTGATCAGGCGCGCGCAATCGCGGAACAAATAGCCTTTGCGTTGCAGGCGCTCATAGAGGAATTGCGCATAGGCTGTGTTGCGATGGGAGACGCGCGCATTGGCGATTTCAATGCCCTTGTCTTCCAGATCGACACCGGCAAAAGCGGCGACTTCGGCAATGCGGTCTTCGCGACCCACCAGCACGGCTGTGCCCAACCCCTGATTGACGAAGGAGACAGCCGCACGCATGACCTGCTCTTCTTCACCTTCGGCAAAGACGACGCGCTTGGGATAGCGGCGCACGCGATCAATGACGCGTTGCAGAGCGCCGGCCACCGGATCGCGGCGGGCCGAAAGCTGCGCGGCATAGGCTTTGAAATCGACAATCGGCTTGCGCGCGACACCCGTTTCCATGGCGGCTTTGGCAACTGCAACCGGAATCACGCTGATCAGGCGCGGATCGAACGGCACGGGGATGATATATTCCGAACCAAAGCGCGGACGCGCGCCCTCGTAAGCCGCAGCCACTTCATCGGGCACATCTTCCTGGGCAAGTTCTGCCAGCGCTTTGGCGGCGGCGATTTTCATTTCCATATTGATGGTGGTGGCGCGCACATCGAGTGCGCCACGGAAGATGTAGGGAAAGCCCAGAACATTGTTGACCTGATTGGGATAGTCCGAGCGTCCGGTGGCGATGATCACATCATCGCGCACGGCATGGGCTTCTTCGGGTGTGATTTCCGGATCAGGATTGGCCATGGCGAAAATGATCGGATTGGGCGCCATGCTTTTGACGAGTTCCGGCGTCAAAGCACCCTTCACCGACAGGCCGAAGAAAATATCGGCGCCATCCATGGCTTCTTCGAGCGTGCGCTTTTTTGTTTCAACCGCATGCGCCGATTTCCACTGGTTCATGCCTTCCGTCCGGCCCTTGTAGACAACACCCTTGGTGTCGCAGAGCAGCACATTTTCCGGCGCAAAGCCCATGGCCTTGATGAGATCGAGACAAGCAATGCCCGCAGCCCCCGCGCCATTGCAGACCAGTTTGGTTTTCTTGATGTCGCGGCCCGTCAGCTGGATGGCATTCAGCATGCCGGCTGCCGCAATGAT
>CANGRU010000024.1 GCA_947456315.1 Beijerinckiaceae bacterium
AAATGACGAGGTCGCCACGCCGCGCCACAAGATCAATCTCGCCGCCATGAGCGGCATAAGACAGATCGAGAATGCGCCAGCCATGCAATCGCAACCATAGACGCGCGAAAAACTCTGCCTCGATCCCGAGGCCTCGGGCGCGGCGCCGACTTTGCGTGGAACGCTGGCCGCTCAGCCGTCGCCTCCATCCGCTTCCGCCGACAATTGAATGGCGCGCGCATAGACGCGCCGGCGTGGCAAACCAACTTCAGCGGCCACAACACTGGCGGCATCTTTCACCGAAAACTTCTGCATCGCGTCGATGAGACGTGAATCAAGATCAGCCGCGCCCACTTCCGCATCATCGGCACCGGGTGGGCCGACCAGCAGCACAATCTCGCCCTTGGGCGGATCTTCTGCGGCGAGCTGATCTGCAAGGCTGCGCAGAGAGCCACGCCGCACCGTCTCGAAATGTTTGGTCAATTCGCGCGCCACAGCCGCTTCGCGCCGACCGAGCACCACAGCGAGATCGTTCAAAGTTTCGGCCAATCGGCGGGGACTTTCGAAAAACACCAAAGTGCCCGGAATAGCCGCCAATTCGCCAATGCGCTGGCGGCGTGCGCCCGATTTCGAGGGCAAGAAGCCTTCGAAGAAAAAGCGGTCTGTCGGCAAGCCCGCGACAACAAGCGCCGCCAGCACGGCGGATGCGCCCGGCACCGCGGTCACAGGCGTGCCTTGCTCAACCGCATCGGCCACCAGTTTGAAACCGGGATCGGAAACCAGCGGCGTGCCTGCATCAGAGACCAGCGCAAGTGCTGCGCCTTCTTTCAAGCGTGCCAACAGATGCGGGCGCACCACGGCTGCATTATGTTCGTGATAGGCCACCAACGGCGTCGAGATGCCGTAATGGGCGAGCAGATTTTTGGTGACACGCGTGTCTTCAGCCAGCACCGCATCTGCAGCTGCCAGTGTCGATAAAGCGCGCAGCGAAATATCGCGCAAATTGCCGATGGGGGTTGCGACCACATGCAGCCCCGGCGCAAGCGGCTCTGCCTCGGCCTTGAGGCCAAGTGCTGTGTAAGAGCCACCCCTGCTGCTATGTCCGCTCACCCGACCATCTCCATCTCGCGTCAGGCATAGTTTAGCGCCCCAGCCTGACCAGAGGCGTTCTTTATAACGTTTATTTTGTCCTGTATAGAGAACAGGCGTCTAAAGCCTCGCCACAGTTTAGGCCTTTTTCCTCCCCCATATTGCTGCCCGACGCGCTTTGTGGCTTTTCATAGGGGCGCGCCGCCAGCGCTTGTGAACGGCGGCCCGGAGGCAATTGTGCAATACGCTCTTTCGAACACATCCATTTTGCGCCGAAATCTTGTTCTGGCCTCGCCGCTTGTGGCGTTTTTATTGGCCGGTTGCGGCCCCACAGGGCGCCCGCAACAGGCCCCCTTATCGGCGCCGATCACGCCGGTGGAATCAGAGAACCTCACCGCACCGCTCAATGAATCGCGCGCCCGTGTCGCGTTGATCTTGCCGCTCACACAAGGCGGGCGCCCCAGCACGGTCGGCCAAGCCATGCGCAACGCCGCCGAACTGGCCGTGTCGGAAGTGGGGGCCACCAATCTTGATCTCATCATCAAAGACGATCTCTCCACAGTCGATGGTGCACGCCAAGCTGCACAAGCAGCCCTTGCCGAAGGTGCCGAACTCATCATCGGCCCGCTCTATGCCCCCAATGTGAAAGAAGTCGGGCGCTTGGCCCGCGCAGCCAACAAGCCGGTCATCGGTTTCTCGACAGACACCAGCACGGCCTCGCGCAGCACTTATCTTTTGTCATTCCTGATTGAAGGCTATGTCGACCGCGTCGTTGATCACGCCTTGTCGCGCGGCAAGAAAAACTTGGCCGCACTCGCCCCTGAAAATGATTATGGCAATGTGGCCATCAATCAATTTGTTGATCTTGCGGCCAAGCGCGGCTTGCGCGTCGAGATCGAACGCTATGCGCCGGGCCAACCCGGTCCCGCCGTGCAAAGGCTCGCCAGCAAAGCCGGACAGATTGATGCTTTGTTCATCCCCGAACAGGCGGAGAATATGCCAGCCATGGCAGGCCTGCTGAGCGCCAACGGGCTCGATGGCAAGAAGGTGCAAATTCTGGGCACAGGCCTCTGGAATGATGCGCGCGTGCTCAATCTTCCAGCGCTGCAAGGCGCATGGTTTGCCGCCCCCGACAATGCGGGCTTCAATGCCTTTGCAGGGCGCTATCGCGCGCGCTTTGGCTCGGAGCCGGCGCGCATTGCAACATTGGCTTATGATGCAGCCGCACTCGCCACCGCTTTGGCCAAGACACAAGGCGATGCGCGCTTTTCGGAAGGCGTGCTGACATCGCCCACAGGCTTCAACGGCACAGATGGCCTCTTCCGCTTCACGCCGGAGGGTTTGAATGAGCGCGGGCTTGCCATTCTTGAAGTGCGCAGCGGTTCTGCCACAACGGTCAGCCCTGCAGCCAAATCATTTGCATCCGGCACTTAAGCAGCGAGATCTGCGACAATCGCATCGAGCACAGGAAAACCAGCAGGCGTGACGCGGATGCGCCCGTCGGCTGTTTCCTCGATCATGCCATCGCTCACCAGATTGGCGACACGCTTGGCATCCAATGTGCGTCCTGACAAAGCGACAAAGCGCTGCGGATCAATACCCTCTTTGAGACGCAGACCCATCAGCAAAAATTCGTCGCCCTGCGCTTCCGCACTCAGCACTTCCGTCTCGATAATGCCATGCGTTTCGCGCTCGACGAGATCCAGCCAGTTCTCGGGATGTTTCTCGGTGGCTTGCGCCAGACGTCCTTCATTGGTGATGAGGCGACCATGTGCACCCGGACCGATGCCCGCATATTCGCCGTAACGCCAATAGACGAGATTGTGACGGCTCTCCGCACCGGGGCGCGCATGATTGGAAATCTCGTAAGCGGGCAGGCCCGCAGCTTGCGTGACGTCTTGGGTCACATCCCACAAAGCGCGTGAAGTCTCTTCATCCGGCATGGCGAGCTTGCCCGCATCGAAGAGTTTTTGGAACATCGTGTCCGGCTCGATGGTGAGCTGGTAGAGCGACAAATGTTCCGCCGCACGCGCAATCGCAGATGTCAGCTCGTCCTTCCACGCCTGCGGTGTTTGACCGGGGCGTGCATAGATCAGATCAAACGAGAAGCGATCGAAGATTGACGCCGCAATCGCCACCGCGGCCATGGCCTCCTCGGCCGAGTGCATACGGCCCAAGCGTTTCAGATCGACATCATTCATCGCCTGAACGCCCAGCGAGACGCGATTGACACCAGCGGCACGAAAACCGCGAAAACGCTCGGCCTCGACGCTGGTCGGATTGGCTTCGAGCGTGATTTCAGCGCCGGGCACAATTGTCCATGCGCCGGCAATGGCATCAAGAATGGCGCCGACCGTGCGCGGCTCCATCAAGGATGGTGTGCCGCCCCCGAAGAAAATGGATGTGACTTTGCGACCGGGCGCCAACCCCGCGCGATGCGCGATCTCGCGCTGAAAAGCGGCGACAAAGCGCGCCTGATCCACCGCCTTGTAGCGGACATGCGAATTGAAATCGCAATACGGGCATTTCGATAAGCAAAAGGGCCAATGGACGTACACGCCAAAGCCGGGAGCAAAATTTTGCGGGGTGGTGGACATGGGTTTTTATCGCATGTTTCGCGCGTCAATGCGAGCCACGCACGCGCCCCTCTCCCGCTTGCGGGAGAGGGTGGCCCGCGAAGCGGGTCGGGTGAGGGTGAGTGCTGCCGAACCGCCCTCATCCGTCGCGTTTCACGCGACACCTTCTCCCGCGCAGCGGGAGAAGGGAGGACTCATTTCACGAGGCACGCCTTCGCCAAATCCTGAAAGGCACGCGCGCGATGTGACAAAGCACGCGAGCCATCGGAGGGCAGTCCATGCTTTTCGTCTGATGTCATTTCACCAAAGGTGCGCACATGACCTTCCGGCAGGAACATGGGATCATAACCAAAACCAGCCGTGCCGCGCGGGGGCCAGACGAGATCGCCATCGATGCGGCCTTCAAAATGCTCGACATGACCATCGGGCCAAGCGATGCAAAGCGCCGAGATGAACCAGGCTTTGCGCGTCTGGTCGCGACCAATACCTTTGGCAATGAGCTCGGCATCGATGCGCGCCATGGCGGCATCGAATTTTTTATCAACCGCCCAACGCGCCGAATAAATGCCTGGTGCTCCATCGAGACCTGCCACGCAAATACCGCTGTCATCGGCAAAGGACGGCAAGCCCGAGGCCTCCGCACCGGCGCGCGCTTTGATCTCGGCATTGGCCATGAAGGTCATGCCCGTCTCTTCGGGCTCACCCAGCTTCAAATCGCCAGCAGAGACGGCCGTGATGCCATAAGGCTCCAGCAGCTCGCGCATTTCTGCAAGCTTGCCGGCATTATGCGTGGCGATGAGAATTTTGCCTTCAAGACGACGATGCTCTGACACAAGCGAATCTTTCTGTTTTGTCCGGTGCGCAATCTGTCATGAAAGCCCGCCGAACGAAACAGCGCTTGCGCCCGCCTGTTGCCTCACTCGATCTTGATTTTCGCCGCATTGACGACTTCTGCCCAGCGCGGAATTTCCTTGGCGATGAAATCGCGGAATTCCTCAGGCGTCGTCACCCAGACATCCGCACCATCACGCGCCAGCGCCGTGACAATATCGGGATCGGTCATCGCCTTGCGAATTTCTGCATTGAGGCGATCCACAATGGGCTTGGGTGTGCCAACGGGTGCGAGAATGCCATACCATTGATCGGCCTCGAAGCCGGGATAGCCCTGCTCGGCAATGGTCGGGATGTCTTTCATAGCGGGCACGCGCTTGGGGCTGGAAATGCCCAAAGCCCGCAAAGTGCCGGCTTCCACATGCGGCAGAACGGCGGGCGCGCCCGTCATGGTGAGCTGCACGACATTGGCGAGCAGATCCTGCACGGCAGGTGCGGTGCCACGATAAGGCACATGCGTCATTTGCGTGCCGGTCGTCACCATAAAGGCCGCCATGGCAATATGAGCCGCACTGCCATTGCCGCCCGAGCAATAATTGAGCTTGCCCGGATTGGCTTTGGCATAGGCCACCAGCTCGGCCACGTTTTTGACGGGCAATGTGGGGTGCACGACCAGCACATTATGAACACTGGCCAGCATGGTGAGATGGGCAAAGCCCTTCACAGGGTCATAGCCCAGATTGGGATAGAGGCTCGGGTTGACGCCCAGAGTGCCGATATGGCCCATGATCAAAGTGTGACCATCAGGTGTTGCACGCGACACGGCGGTAGAAGCAACCGCCCCGCCCGCCCCTGCGCGGTTCTCGATCACAAAGGCCTTGCCCAGAGCCTCACCGAGCTTCTGGCCCAAGAGGCGCGCCAGAATATCCGTCGAACCACCCGGCGTGAAAGGCACCACCAGGGTCACATTCTGTGTGGGATAGGCGCTTTGGGCGAAAGCCTCGCCCATCATCGGCGCAAAGGCGGCCAGGCTGATCTGGAACTTCAGAAATGAACGGCGATCCATAAGTCCTCCGAGGGTCGGGCCAGTCAGCCCCTGTGTCTGTGCGTCACTTTAACGGCCAGAAGGCCTTGCTCAAGCACGACTTAAGCAAGATCGGCCCTGCAGCGTTCAAAAATACGGCATACCGCCCCGCGGGGCCGAAGACTGACTCATCACGCGGCGAAGTGGCGAGGCAGGCGGCAGGTCAGACCTCTTTTTTGCAAGGCCAAGAATCTGTCTGCCTAACTTTTAAGCACAACTCTGCCTCGAACAAAGCAAAAAGCCCAGCGCCGGACAGCTGCCACGAGGCCCGAAGGAAGCGCCCCTTTGGAAAAGCCCAACAAAGCAGCCAACGCACCTCTGGCACGCCCGTTGCACTCCTCTGAACACGTCCCTCGTGGGCGAACGCAACTCACCGGCGCCTGTCCTCCCCGTACAGCCCGGCAACATTTTAGAGGATGCCATGTCTCTTACCCGGCGTTTCATGCTGCGCACTGCTGGCGCAGCTCTTGGTGGCGCACTTGCCTTTGCTTCCCCGGCCGCCTTCGCGCAAGGCGCAGGCACGATCAAGGTCGGCATTCTCCATTCGCTCTCGGGCACGATGGCGATCAGCGAGACCACGCTGAAAGATGTCATGCTCATGCTCATTGAAGAGCAGAACAAAAAGGGCGGCTTGCTCGGCAAGAAACTCGAGCCTGTGGTTGTCGACCCCGCCTCCAACTGGCCGCTGTTTGCTGAAAAAGCCCGCGAGCTGATCTCCAAGGACAAAGTCTCGGCGACTTTCGGTTGCTGGACGTCCGTCTCGCGCAAGTCGGTGCTGCCGGTTTTTGAAGAGCTGAATTCGATCCTCTTCTACCCTGTCCAATATGAAGGCGAGGAATCGTCGAAAAATATTTTTTACACGGGTGCGGCCCCCAACCAGCAAGCCATCCCCGCCGTCGATTATCTGATGGAAAACGAAAAAGTGCAGCGCTGGGTGCTGGCTGGCACCGACTATGTCTATCCGCGCACGACCAACAAGATTCTGGAAGCCTATCTCAAGTCGAAGGGCGTGAAGCCTGAAGACATTATGATCAACTACACGCCGTTTGGTCATTCCGACTGGCAGACGATTGTCGCTGACATCAAGAAATTCGGTTCAGCCGGTAAGAAGACCGCTGTTGTGTCGACCATCAATGGCGATGCCAACGTGCCCTTCTATAAAGAACTCGGCAATGCGGGCGTGAAGGCAACCGATATTCCGGTTGTGGCCTTCTCGGTGGGTGAGGAAGAACTCGCCGGCATCGACACCAAGCCGCTGATCGGCCATCTCGCCGCCTGGAACTATTTCCAGTCCGTCGATAATGCCGACAACAAGGCCTTTATCGCCAAGTGGCGCGCGTTCACCAAAAACGACAAGCGCGTGACCAATGATCCGATGGAAGCCCATGTGATCGGTTTCAATATGTGGGTGAAGGCTGTTGAAAAGGCCGGCACCACGGATACAGACGCTGTGCTGGACGCGATGATCGGCGTGGCCGTGCCCAATCTGACGGGCGGCTATTCCACCATGATGCCGAACCACCACATCACCAAGCCGGTTCTGATTGGCGAAGTGCAGGGTGATGGCCAGTTCAACACCGTGTGGCAGACATCAGGCCTCGTGGTGGGTGACGAATGGTCGGATTATCTCGAAGGATCAAAAGATCTGATCTCGGATTGGCGCAAGCCTCTGTCGTGCGGCAACTTCAATGTGAAGACCGGCAAGTGCGGCGGCGCGACGAAGTAAACTGACACAAGCAGCTGCGCTTTACCCTCCTCAAGCGCAGCCAATACAGGCCCGGGCGACACCACCTTGCCCGGGCCAGTTGAACAAGCAAAACAAATGACAAGAGGCTGCCATGACTTTTATCTCGCGTCCGGCACGCGCACGCGCTATCCCGCTGACGGGACCAGCTGCCAAAAGCCTCATCGAAACCCTGTCATTTGCAGCCGCAGCACTCTTTCTTGTCATGCTGGCCCTTTTCGCCGCGCCACAAGCGCGTGCGCAGGGTGACTCCTCTGTTATTGTTGGTCTGAGCAGCGATAAATTTCCTGACACAGAGCGCGCTTTGAACGAACTGCCGGCCTCCGGTCT
Organism: Beijerinckiaceae bacterium; assembly: GCA_947456315.1. Lineage (GTDB taxonomy): Bacteria > Pseudomonadota > Alphaproteobacteria > Rhizobiales > Beijerinckiaceae > Terripilifer. Next base: position 7,634 of record CANGRU010000024.1, read on the forward strand.
CGCGACAGCTCCCGATATTGTCGAAGCACTTGCTGCCAACCGGCTTTACTTCAACGGACCGGCCCGCAAACTCTATTTCGCCGATGAAGCAGGCAAAATGTTTGATGCTGCAACCGGCGAGCCTTCCGATGTGATGGCATCTGCTCTCAAGAAAGTGCGCATCAACAATGCCGTGCGCCGCTCGCTGGATGCCGCACGCGGTGCACTGACCCTGATGTCGCCGGATCCCGCCAAGCGCAAGGCGGCCGCCGACAGCGTGTTCAAATCACGCGATGCAACGGCCCTGCCCTTGCTGGACGCAGCACTTGCCAAAGAGACGCTCGCTTCCACACGCAAGGTTCTGGAAGAAGCACGTGCCGCCATTGTTGCAGGCGACAGTGGCGCCAACGAAGTGCAACGGCTCGAAGCCATTGATATTCTCAAAAGCCGCGGCGATCAGGATGCTGTGAGCGTGCTCACCACCATTGCCTCGTGGAGCGAGGGCCGCGTGAAAGCGGCAGCCGAATCTGCCTCTTCTGTCATTCAAGCCAAACTGGCTTTGTGGCGCAATGTGCAGAACGTCTGGTACGGGCTGTCGCTCGGCTCTGTGCTGTTGCTGGCTGCCATTGGTCTGGCCATCACCTTCGGCGTCATGGGCATTATCAACATGGCGCATGGCGAAATGGTGATGCTGGGCGCTTACACCACTTTCGCGGTGCAGGAATGGGCGCGCACCAGCCACCCGGGCCTGTTGAATTACTCGCTCTTCATCGCCATTCCACTGGCCTTTCTCGTCACAGCGGCTGTGGGCATTCTGATCGAGCGCGTGGTGATCCGCTTTCTTTATGGCCGCCCGTTGGAGACCCTGCTGGCGACCTTCGGCATTTCGCTGATCTTGCAGCAGGCCGTGCGCACCATCTTCGGGGCCAACAATCGCGAAGTCTCGGCACCTTCTTTCATGGCAGGCTCGTTTGATTTCGGCTCCCTGCAAATCGGTTATGGCCGCATGTGGATCATTGTCTTTGCCATCGCTGTTTTCTTCGCTTTGCAATTCGTGCTGCGCGCGACCTCTTTCGGGCTTCGCATGCGCGCGGTCACGCAAAACCGCCGCATGGCATCCTCCATGGGCATTGATACAAACCGCATCGATGCATTGGCCTTTGGTCTGGGCTCGGGCATTGCCGGCATGGCCGGTGTGGCGCTGTCGCAGATCGACAATGTGTCGCCCAATCTTGGCCAGAGCTATATTATCGATAGTTTCATGGTCGTGGTCTTTGGCGGTGTCGGCAACCTCTGGGGCACATTGCTCGGCGCGTTGACTTTGGGTGTGGCCAACAAATTTCTCGAGCCGATTGCCGGCGCGGTGCTGGGCAAAATCCTGCTCCTCGTCTTCATCATCCTCTTTATCCAGAAACGACCACGCGGACTCTTTGCCCTTAAAGGTCGCGCGGTGGAGGCATGATGATGGAAACTCGCAAGCCTCTCCTGCTCTCACTCATCGACACACGCGGTGGTATTTTTCTGGGACTGGTCGCCGCTGCCACCATTCTGGTGCCTGTGCTGGCCCTGATGGTGCCTGCCAATTCTGCTTTCGCACTGCCGCCTTATCTTGTCGCGCTGTTTGGCAAATATGTCTGCTATGCGCTGCTCGCCATCGCGCTGGATCTCGTCTGGGGCTATTGCGGCATTCTTTCGCTGGGTCACGGCGCGTTCTTTGCGCTGGGCGGTTATGCGATGGGCATGTATCTCATGCGCCAGATCGGCTCGCGCGGCGTCTATGCGAATCCAGAACTGCCCGATTTCATGGTCTTTCTGAACATGAAGGAATTGCCGGTCACCTGGTGGGGTTTTCAGAGCTTTCCCTATGCCATGCTGATGGTGCTGCTGATCCCCGGCCTGCTGGCCTTTGTCTTCGGCTTTCTCGCCTTCCGCTCACGCGTGACAGGCGTTTATCTCTCCATCATCACGCAAGCCATGACCTATGCGCTGCTGCTCGCCTTCTTCCGCAATGACATGGGCTTTGGTGGCAACAACGGCCTGACCGATTTCAAAGACATTTTAGGCTTCAATGTGCAGGCGAAGGAAACGCGCGTGGCCCTGTTCATGGCGAGCACCATTGCGCTGGGCGCCGGCTATCTGATTGCGCGTGCGGTGACGCAATCGAAATTCGGCAAAGTGGTCATTGCCATTCGCGACGCGGAATCACGCACACGCTTTCTGGGCTATCGGGTCGAGACCTATAAGCTCTCCGTCTTCGTGCTTTCCGCCATGATGGCGGGAGTGGCGGGCGCGCTTTATGTGCCGCAGGTCGGCATCATCAATCCGGGTGAATTTGCGCCGGCCAATTCGATTGAAGCTGTCATCTGGGTGGCGGTGGGCGGACGCGGCACTTTGGTGGGGGCGGCACTGGGTGCGATCATCGTCAACTGGGGCAAGACCTTCTTCACGGGTGCTTTGCCTGAATATTGGCTGTTCGCGCTCGGCGCGCTCTTCGTCATCGTCACGCTCTTCCTGCCCAAAGGCGTGATTGGCGCGCTTGATCAATTCAAGGCGCGCCGACAGGCGGCCAAGCAAAGCGGCGCTGCCGCAACAGCGGCGGAGTGAGGCCCATGGATATCGCCAAAAACTCACTTCTCTATCTTGATGGCGTCAGCGTCTCCTTCGATGGCTACAAGGCGCTGCGCGGTCTCTCGCTCACACTGGCAAAGGGTGAAATGCGCGCCATTATCGGCCCCAATGGCGCGGGTAAGACCACGATGATGGACATTATCACCGGCAAGACACGCCCTGATGAAGGCGATGTTTTGTTTGGTGGCTCTTATGACCTGACCAAAATGGATGAGGCGGAAATTGCCGAACTTGGTATTGGCCGCAAGTTTCAAAAGCCGACTGTTTTTGAAAGCCATACGGTCGACGACAATATCCTTCTCGCCCTCAAAGCGCCGCGCTCGGCGCTCGCAACTTTGTTTGGCAAGCCTGCGCCAGACACGCGCAACCGCATCGACCAGATTCTTGAGACCACCAAGCTGAAGGATCATCGCTTCCGGCTCGCTGCTGATCTGTCGCATGGGCAAAAGCAATGGCTTGAGATCGGCATGTTGCTCGCGCAAGACCCGAAGCTGCTGCTGGTCGATGAGCCTGTTGCCGGCATGACGGATGCTGAAACCGCGCAGACGGCTGAGTTGCTGCGCGAGATTGCTGTCGATCATTCGGTTGTCGTTGTCGAACATGACATGAGCTTCGTGCGCGATCTCGGTGTCAAAGTCACCGTCTTGCACGAAGGCTCTGTGTTGGCCGAAGGTGCGCTCGACGCTGTCAGCGCCGATCCGCGCGTCATTGAAGTCTATTTGGGGCGCTAAACCATGCTCGCCGTTGAATCCATCGACCTCTATTACGGCGCGGCGCAGGCGCTCCGCTCCGTCTCGCTCAATGCCAAGCCCGGCCGCGTGATGTGCGTGATGGGCCGCAATGGCGTGGGCAAGACTTCGCTCATGCGCGCCATCTGCGGGCACCAGAACATTGCGGGCGGGCGCATTATGTGGGAGGGCGAGGACGTTTCAAAACTCGCACCCCATGCTCGCGCCAAGCGCGGCATTGC
>CANGRU010000025.1 GCA_947456315.1 Beijerinckiaceae bacterium
AAGTTGCGCCATATTCCGGCGCCATATTGCCGATGGTGGCGCGATCAGCGAGCGAGAGATTTTCAACGCCGGGGCCGAAGAATTCGACGAACTTGCCGACAACGCCCTTCTTGCGCAGCATCTGCGTGACCGTCAGCGCGAAGTCGGTGGCGGTGACGCCTTCCTTCAGCTTGCCGGTCAGCTTGAAGCCGATGACTTCCGGCAGCAGCATGGAGAGCGGCTGGCCGAGCATGCAGGCTTCGGCTTCGATACCGCCCACGCCCCAACCCAGAACGGCCATGCCGTTGACCATGGTCGTGTGCGAGTCGGTGCCGACGAGCGAGTCCGGATAAGCGACTTCAACCGTCGAAGCTGCGCCGCGTGCGGGCTTGTACTTTTCTTTCTTCGTCCAGACCGTCTGCGACAGATATTCCAAGTTCACCTGATGGCAGATGCCGGTGCCGGGCGGCACGACAGAGAAATTCGAGAAGGCTTGCTGGCCCCACTTCAAGAAGCGGTAACGCTCGGCGTTGCGCGCATATTCGAGATCGACATTCTTCTTGAAAGCTTTGGCATTGCCGAATTCATCGACGATGACGGAATGGTCGATGACGAGATCAACCGGCACCAGCGGGTTGATCTTCTGCGCATCGCCGCCGAGCTTGGTCATGGCATCGCGCATGGCGGCCAGATCGACAACGGCGGGAACGCCCGTGAAATCCTGCATCAGAACGCGTGACGGACGGAACGCGATTTCGCGCTCTTTCTTGCCCTTGTTGGTGAGCCATTCGGCAACACCTTTGATGTCGTCCTTGGTGACGGTGCGGCCGTCTTCGAAGCGCAGAAGGTTTTCAAGCAGAACCTTCATCGACACCGGCAGATTGGAAATGCCTTTCAGGCCATTCTTTTCGGCGGCCTTGAGCGAAAAGTAATGATAGGTCTTAGCGCCTACCGTGAGCTTCTTGCGGCATTTAAAACTGTCGAGCGAGGCCATCAGATTCCGTCCCAGAAAAAGAAGTGAATGGGGGTGTAGCGAGGGGCTTATAGATAATTTATGTCGTCCGCGCTACACGGACAAAAGTAAGGCTTGGAAAAATGTGCCGGGCCTTGAACAAATGCAATCTTAGAATTTGGCAAGCCTCATTCAAAATTGATGCTTTGTCCCACCAGCCGAGGATGCGTGACCGAGAGCCCCTTTTCCTTCCCGACCTTCCGGCTTGAGGCGCAAGGGCTCGCATTCGCTCGTGGCGGTCGGACTTTGGTCGAAGGCCTGACTTTCAGCCTGACCAATGGTGATGCACTTGTGGTGACCGGTGCCAATGGCGCGGGCAAATCGACCCTGTTGCGGGGGCTGGCTGGCTTTTTGGGCGCCCATGCGGGCACATCCCTGCTCATTGATGAGGCAGGCGGGCGCGAGACCATCGCCTCGCAGGCCCATTATGTCGGCCACCAGGAGGGCTCGAAACCCGCCCTCACCGCCCGCGAAAACCTGACTTTCTGGCAAGCCATGCTGGCCCTGCCGGGCGTGAGCAGCGATCTGACACCGGATGCCGCTCTGGCGCGGCTCGGTGTGCCGCAGGTGGCCGATCTGCCGGTGGCCTATCTCTCCGCCGGCCAGAAGCGCCGCGTGGGTCTGGCGCGCCTGCTGCTCGCCCCGCGCCCCGTCTGGATTCTGGATGAGCCCCTGACCGCACTGGATGGGGCCGGACAAGCCCTGCTGACGCAGCTCGTCAAAGGGCATCTCGCCCAGGGTGGCACCCTGATTGCCGCCACCCATGCGCCGCTCGGCATCAAAAGCCTCCAACTCGAGCTGGGAGGTGCGGCATGAGCGCCAACCTGCGCCCCTCCCCGCTGATGGCCCTGTTTTCACGTGAAATACGCGTTGCACGCCGCCTTGGCGGGGGTGGCACGATGGGGGTCATTTTCTTCCTGATCCTCGTCACCATTGTGCCTTTTGCCATTGGCCCCGACCTCAACCTGCTGTCGCGGATCGGCCCCGCGATTCTCTGGATTGCGGCCCTGCTCGCGACCCTTCTGGGTCTCGACCGGCTGTTTCAGGCCGATCATGAGGATGGCTCGCTTGACCTCATGCTGACCAGCGACACGCCGCTCGAATTGATCGTTCTGGTCAAATGCCTCGCCCATTGGGTGGTGACGGGCCTGCCTCTGGTGATTGCCGCCCCCCTGTTTGGCCTGATGCTGGCGCTCGACCCGCAGGCGCTTGGGGCGGTCACTCTGTCACTTCTAGCGGGCACGCCCGCTTTGGCCCTGCTGGGGGCGATCGGTGCGGCGCTGACCGTGACCTTGCGCCGGGGCGGCCTGCTGATGGCCATTCTGATTCTGCCGCTGGCCATTCCGGTGCTGATCTTTGGTGTCTCGGCGGCAAGTGCCTCGATCTCTGCGACCACGCCTTTCTGGCCGCCTTTCCTGATTCTCTGCGCACTGACGCTGGCCACTCTGGCGGCGGCCCCCTTCGCGGTGGCGGCGGCGCTGCGTCACATGTCGGAATAAGCACACTCAATTGCCTTCGGGCGCACAGGTCTCTAGAAAATTGCCATGCTGAAATATGCCAACCCGACCTTCTTCCTGCCCCTCGTCGCCAAGCTCCTGCCCTGGCTGACGGGCGCCACTGTTGTTGCTTTTGCGATTGGCATCTGGGGCGCTTTCTTCTCCGCGCCCGCCGATTACCAGCAGGGCGAGACCGTGCGCATCATGTACATCCATGTGCCTGCCGCCTGGCTCAGCATGTTCTGCTACGCGACCATGACGGCCTCAGCACTTGGCACACTCGTCTGGCGCCATCCGCTGGCAGACGCCGCGCAAAAAGCCGCAGCTCCCATTGGCGCTGCTTTCACCTTCGTCTGTCTCGTCACGGGTTCGCTGTGGGGCAAGCCGATGTGGGGCACATGGTGGGTGTGGGATGCACGCCTCACCTCCGTGCTCGTGCTGTTTGTGATTTATCTCGGCTTGATCGCGCTCTGGCAGACGATTGAAGATGCCGGCCGCGCAGCGCGCGGTGCGGCTATTCTCACACTTGTGGGCGTGGTCAATTTGCCGATCATCAAATTCTCGGTTGATTGGTGGAACACTCTGCACCAACCCGCTTCTGTGTTTCGCATGGGTGGGCCGACCATTGCGCCCTCCATGCTGTGGCCTTTGCTGGTGATGGGCATGGCCTTCACGCTGCTCTTCACCACGCTGCATCTGATGGCGACCCGCAATGAAATCCTGCGCCGCCGTTTGCGCCGCCTTGCCATTCAAACCGCAACGGGTGAAACGAATGCGCAACCCACCCATCGCCTGACCATGACAGGGGGTGCGGAATGAACGCGACCCATTCAGGCTTTATCCTCGCCGCTTATCTCATCTGCATCGGCGTGGTCGGCGGATTGACGCTCGCCATCTGGCTTGATCATCGCCGCTTGAAGCGTGCGCTGGCACCTTTGGAAGGGCAGCGCGGGAGCGAGCGCACATGAGCGAGCCCGCGCAGCGCCGCATTCCATGGCTGGCGATTCTGCCGCTCGTTTTCTTCTGCGCACTGGCCGGACTTTTTCTGGTGCGGCTCTACAGTGGCGATCCGCAAAAACTGCCCTCGGCGCTGATCGGCAAACCGGTTCCGCAATTTGCTTTGCCCGCCGTGGAGGGCGCAACAAGTGCGGGCTTTTCACAAGCAGAATTGACCGGCGGCCATGTCACGCTCGTCAATATTTTCGCCTCCTGGTGCGTGCCCTGCCGCGATGAGCATCCGGTGCTCATGCAAATGGCCAAAGACGACAAGCTGCGCGCCATGGGCGTGCAAATCTTCGGACTGAATTACAAAGACGAGCCCGCCAATGCGCGTGGCTTTATTGCCCAATATGGCAATCCTTATGAGCGCATCGGCGCAGATCGCTCAGGGCGCACAGGCATTGAATGGGGCGTCTATGGCGTGCCGGAAACTTTTGTCGTGCGCGGCAATGGCACGATTGCCTACAAACACATCGGCCCGCTGACGGCCGAGAGCCTGCGCGACAAGCTCATGCCCGAGATTGAAAAGGCTGCTAGAAGGTCTTCTACAAAAGAAAATTAACATCCACTAGAGAAGACCGCTCGTCTTTTTTCCAATTCATCCTTTGCCGCGGCAATATTTTGATTGCACGCAGGCAAATCAACCATGCAGTTTATGGGAACGAACGAGTCTCTGCGCGACAGCAAAAGTCCGCTTTCCGAATCCCAAACTTGTAGAGAGCCGTTTAGAAAGTAATCTCGGAAGAACCTGCAGACATCAACATTCTGCTCTGCTGCGGCAACGGAGCCATCATCTGCACAGTAGATCCCATTTTCAATGTCAAAGATGAGCCGTTCGTTCACAAAATCTAAATAGAAGCAGACTGCTCCTAACTCACTTTTCGTACGATATTGTAATTTTAATCCTCCCTCAACAATAAATGCCCCGTCCGGCAACATGGATTCAAAAGACGAATAAGGGGCGCAATCAAGAAGTCTGATGCTAATTACAGGCAGACATATTGTGCCGTCTTTTACAGAATCTCCAGATTCCGAAATTTTTGCAACAAGCTCTGCTCCTAGCGCTTCTTTCCAACCTCTTAGTTCGTACAAATGTTTTCTATATTCAGTGGCAGGCGTATCAATTTTAAATACTTCCTCAATTGCTCTAATCGCCAATTCTCTAACAATAGGCAATTCAAGAAAAAGCCTAGCAGCATCCCTAGGTCTATCAGGATTAATAATAGGATGAACTCGCGCATGAGCAACAGCACCGCGTCCGGATTCAAACAAATGCTTGGCCATTGCAGCTGGATCGGTAACTGGAATACTTGCTCGAGCTTCTGAAACGCCATGGCCGTCAAGAGTAAGTAGCTGTCTTTGCATCCATTCGGAGCGCTCCTTTGTGTTAGGAAAAGACCACTCAAGAACCTTCCAAAATGAAAGAAAGGAATACGCATGGTGATATAAACTTCTTGCTTCACGCATGAGGGCTAGCGCCACTCGAGGGCCCTCTTCTTCCGGGCAGATAATCTCAGTAAAGTCGAATCCACGACGTATCGAAATCATGGAGTTATTATCTCGCCCCATCATATGAGGGAGATTCCCTCCCGTGCGCACAATAATCGAAATCCCAGTCTGCTCACGCCATGAAATTACGCTCACCAAACGATAAAGAAGTAACTCTGCCTCCTCTTCATTAATCCCTTGAGAACAATTAATTGCCACACCAGGGCAACACTCAATCGTTAGGGGAACGATCCAAGTTTCGTATCCTGCAAACACCAGCCTCTGGGGCCTGACAGGCCAAGCAATCGTCGGGTGAATGTTTAGACAAACCCAGCTTCCATGCCGGTACAACTGAGGCGCCTCCTCAGAGGCACGCTTGATCGTTCCAATCTCCAACGGAAGAGGCAATCCATTCTGATCGCGCATTTTAAAAATCCGACAGATACGAAATCATTATAAAAAATAAATTCAATGAATAAATTCTACCAATGCGGCTTGTCAGCCTCGCCCTCTTTCAGCTCGAACTTCATGATGAGCGGGACTTGCGCCAAGGCAAAGACAATCGTGATCGGCATGGTGCCGAAAGTCTTGAACAGAGCCCAGACATCTTCGGTCTGCGTGCGCCACACAATTTCATTCAGCGCCGCCAGCACAAAAAAGAACAGGCCCCAGCGAAAGGTCAGCTTGCGCCAGCCTTCATCCTTCAGATGCAGCGCTGAATCGAGCACGATCGGCAGCAGCAGCTTGTTAAAGAACAAAGCGCCCAGCAGCGCCGAGCCGAAGATCACATTCACAATCGTCGGCTTCATTTTGATGAAGGTCGAATCCTGAAAATAAAGCGTCAGCGCGCCGAAGAAGAGCACGGCCACCGCCGTCACCATCGGCATGACCGGCAGATGACGCGTCAAAAACCAGGAGGCCATCAGCGAGACGACAACGCCGACCATCAGCACCGCAGTCGCAGTCATAATGCCGAATTTGAAATTGGTGAGCAGGAACAGAACCAACGGCCCCATTTCCAGCACGAGTTTCAAAAGCGGATTTTGCGCACGACGCCGCGTCATGGTCGGGATGGGTGTGGCTTGCGAATGATCGTTCATGTGTTGATCCGCTCAGGCCTCAAGGCCGGCAATGGCGCGCGCAAAGTCGCGCGCGGTAAAGGGTTCCAGATCGTCAGCGCCTTCGCCAACACCGATATAATGCACAGGCAGCGCGAATTTCTCGGCAATGGCCACCAGAATGCCACCACGCGCAGTGCCATCGAGCTTGGTCATCACAAGACCAGTGACACCCGCCACTTTGCCGAAAATCTCGACTTGCGAGAGCGCGTTCTGGCCGACCGTTGCATCGAGCACGAGCAGCACCGCATGGGGCGCATCCGCATCGACCTTCTTCATCACGCGCACAATTTTTTCGAGCTCATCCATCAGCTCGGTGCGGTTTTGCAAACGCCCGGCCGTGTCCATGAGCAACACATCGGCTTGCGCTGCGCGCGCCTGATGGATCGCGTCAAAGGCCAGACCCGCAGCATCCGCGCCCTGCTCGCGCACGACGACATCGGCACCTGTGCGTTCGCCCCAGATTTGCAATTGCGCCACAGCCGCCGCGCGGAATGTATCGCCCGCCGCCAGCACCACCTTTTTGCCTTCGCGCGCGAAATGGGTCGCAAGCTTGCCGATGGTTGTGGTCTTGCCCGAGCCATTGACGCCGACCACCAGAATGACGAAGGGCTTTTTAGATTCATCAATCTCGATGGAGCGTGCCACGGGTGCCAGCACGTTTTCAATTTCGTCCGCCAAAATCTGCTTCACTTCGGCAGGCTCGATATCCTTGTCGAAGCGCCCTTTGCCGACGGCGTCACGGATACGGGTCGCCATGGTCACGCCGAGATCGGCCTGGATGAGGATGTCTTCCAGATCATCCAGCATGGCGCCATCAAGCTTGCGCTTGGTGAAAATGTCGGTGATGCCCTGCGAAATCGCTGACGACGAGCGCGACAGGCCCGTGCTCAGGCGCTCCCACCAGCTCTTCTTGGGGGCTGGCTCTTCAGCGGCGGGGGCGGGCGCTGGTGCCTCGCCACGGCCAAACAGCCGTCCGAGCAAACCGGGCTTTTGTGCCTTGCCGCTATCGTTCTGGTCGCTCGCCATCTCGCCCCAAATATGCCAGTGAAGCGCGGCGCGAGGCGCGGCGCTGAAATGTCAGTGACCGGAATAGCCTTTTCATGCGCTGACCGGAAGAGAGAACGGTGACCCCTGACGAGATCCTGTCCCGCCTCATCTATCGCGACGGCCTGATACTGATCCTCGACAAGCCTGCGGGGATTGCCGTCCATCGCGGCCCCAAGGGCGGCCCGAGCCTCGAAGATTTTTTCGATGCCCTGCGCTTTGGCCTGCCGCGTGTGCCAGCACTTGCCCACAGGCTCGACCGTGACACCTCTGGCTGTCTGGTTCTGGGCCGCCACCGCAAGGCGCTCGAAAAGCTGGGCGGGCTGTTCAAAAACGGCAAAGCCGACAAGACCTATTGGGCCGTAGTGGAAGATGGCCCTGCCGAGGAGGAGGGTCTGATCGATCTGCCGCTCGGCCGCTTGGATGCGGGACGTGGCTGGTGGATGAAGGTGGACCCGCTCGCAGGCCAACCCTCGCAAACCCGCTGGCGCGTGATGGGCCGCGGCACCTATGCCGACAAAAAGATCGCCTGGATCGAATTCAAACCCCTGACCGGACGCACGCATCAATTGCGCGTCCATTCATCCGCGACAGGTTGGCCGATTGTCGGCGACCCGATTTACGGGAGTGCTGGACGCGACAGCACACTGCCTTTGCATCTGCACGCCCGCCACATCAGCCTGCCGATGTCGAACAACAAGCCGCCTGTGGAGGCCACAGCGCCCGTTCCCGCACATATGATGGAATTGTTAGGCGCATGTGGCTGGCAAGAGCCACCAGACTGCGAGCAGACCAGCTGACTTAGAGGTCACTGTGCCGAGAGGATGAGTTTGGTGCCGTCATGGGCGGCCACTTGCGCCTCGATCAATGCACCCGCGTCGAGATCGGGTGTGGCCACGAGGGTGAAATCTTCTGCACGACCATGGCCGCCACGCTCTGCCAAAATGCGGATCGTGCGTCCGATCTGGCTTGCGAGATGACCCGCCAAAGCCGCCTCGCCCTTGTCCCGTAAACGTTTGGCGCGCTCCTTGATGGCGCCTGCTGCCACTTGCGGCATGCGCGCAGCTGGCGTGCCGGGCCGTGGCGAATAGGGAAAGACATGCAAATGGGTCAGCCCGCAATCATCGACCATGGCCAATGTCTGGGCAAACATGTCGTCCGTCTCTGTCGGAAAGCCCGCGATGAAATCCGCGCCAAACACCATATCGGGACGCAAGCGGCGCACCTGCTGGCAGAAAGCGACTGCATCCGCGCGCGTATGGCGGCGCTTCATGCGCTTCAGGATCATGTCATCGCCGGCCTGCAAAGACAGATGCAGATGCGGCATGAAGCGCGGCTCGGTTGCAATCACATTGAACAGATGTTCGTCCGCTTCAATGCAATCGATGGAGGAAACGCGCAGCCGCTCGAGCTCCGGCACGGCTTTCAAAATCTGCTTCACCAGCCAACCGAAAGACGGCGTGCCCGGCAGATCATGGCCCCAGGAGGTGATATCAACGCCCGTCAACACCGCCTCGCGATAGCCATTGGCGCAGAGTTTGCGGATTTGCGCGACCACATCGCCCGCCGGTGCCGAGCGTGAATTGCCGCGCCCGAAAGGGATGATGCAGAAAGTGCAGCGATGATCGCAACCATTCTGCACTTCGACAAAGGCGCGTGTGTGGCCCTCAATCGAATCCACCGCACCCGCCACAAAGTGATGCGCGGTTTCATCCAGCGCGAAAATATCATTGACGCGGGCCACGCCCGTCTCTTCCAGCGCGCGCCAGATGTCGGGCTTGGCCTTGTCGGCATTGCCGATGACAGCCGCCACTTCCGGCATCTCGGCAAAGGTCTGCGGATCGATCTGCGCGGCGCAACCTGTCACCACAAGCCGCGCATCGGGATTTTCACGCCGCGCGCGGCGGATCGATTGGCGCGCCTGGCGCACCGCTTCCTGTGTCACGGCGCAGGTGTTGAAAATAATGGTCTGCGTCTGGCTGGCACCTTCAGCCGCGCGGCGCACCGCCTCTGATTCCACCGCATTGAGGCGGCAACCGAAGGTGATGATCTCGACCTTGCTCACGCGCCAGCACCCTTAGAAGATCGATGCTGCAAAGCGATCCTGAAACTCGAGTTCCACAGGTCCGCTCATCAGCACATGATCATCGGCGTCCCGCCAGTCGATCTGCAAATCGCCACCCGGCAAAGTGATCCGCACCTGACGATCAGCAAGACCCCGCCGCACAGCGGCCACCGCTGTGGCGCAAGCCGCCGAGCCACAGGCCTGTGTGAGGCCGACACCGCGCTCCCACACTTTCAGGCGGATATGGTTGCGCGAGATGACATGCGCGAGCGAAATATTGGCGCGCTCAGGGAACATCGCATGATGCTCGAGCCGCACGCCATTCGTCGCCAGCTGATAGCCCTCGACATCATCGACGAAAAACACCGCATGGGGATTGCCCATGTTGACAGCCGCAAATTCACGCAAAGCCGGCACATCGAAATCAAGCGCCACGCGGCGTGTGTCGACATCGCGCACAGACAGCGGAATCTCGGCGGGCGCCAGCAAGGGCACGCCCATGTCGACGGTGAAGGCCCAGTCGCCTTCGCGGCGACATTCGAGCCGGCCACGGATCGTCTCGACAAAGATCACACGACGGGGATCATTTTGCAGAAGCACCCAGGCCACGCAGCGCGTGCCATTGCCGCAGGCGCCTGATTCACTGCCGTCATTGTTGAGAATCCGGACAAAAGCTTCCGTTCCGGCACTGACCGGATCGTGCAGCACCATCAGCTGATCATAGGCGAGCTTGGGCGCGTGATGAATGGCACGCGCCTCTTGCGGCGTCACGACCAGCGCCGTGCCGCGCAAATCCAGAACGATGATTTCATTGCCGAGCCCATTCATCTTGAAGAAGGGACGGCCGACGAGCGCGCTCATATTGCCTCGAAAGTGATCAGAACACCGCGCTTATAGGCGCAAAATCCATATTCGACCAGAGATGCACCCACACGGATGAACCAGACAGCACGCCCGAACGTGACTGAAGGAACGCAGACAGCAGACGAAATGTGGCAGCGCCTGTTTATCTTCTTGGCACAGAGGGGCAGTTCGCCTCATATGGTTGCTTGAGTGATTTGCCGGATTCGGAGCCGGACCAATGTCCAATTTATCTTTCACACGTTTCGCCCGCATCGCCTTCACCGGCTTGATGCTGGCGCTCGCCTATCCGGCACTGGCCCAAAGCGATGGCCGCTCCGTTGGCGATGCGTCAGGCGGACAGGCCGTCGAGCTGACAGCACGTCCGGCCCTTGTGCTGGCGGGCTCCGCTGAATGGGAAGAGGGCTTTGCCAAGCTCAACAAGGCTTTTGCGGATCTGCGCACAGCCATGGACCGCGCCAGTCTGAAGCCGGCGGGCCGGCCGATGGCCGTTTTTGTCGACACCGACGATCAGGGCTTCAAGTTCCAGGCCATGCTGCCGCTCGAGGCAGCTCCTCCCGCCACGCCCTCCTTTCCTGCTCCGATCAAGCTTGGCGAAACACCCGCTGGCAAAACGATGAAATTCGAACATCGGAGTGCCTATGACGATATTGATTCGACCTATGAGGCGATCACGGCCTATCTCGATGAAAAGGGCATCGAGGCCAAGCCGGTGTTCGTCGAGCAATATCTGAACGATGTCACGACCGCTGACGACACGGCTTTGCAGGTCGATATTTTCGTTTTCGTGAAATAACCAGGAGCGATCACAGGAATTGCAGCCGCTCAGCGAAGCGCCTCCGGCCCAAGCGACCGAACCCCGCCCCCAACTGGCCGCACTGCCATGGCGGCTTGGCAAGAAGGGTTTGGAAATTTTGCTGATCTCCTCGCGTGAAACAAAACGCTGGGTGATCCCCAAAGGCTGGCCGATGAAAGACAAAAAGCCCCATGCCGCCGCTGCGCAGGAAGCGCGCGAAGAAGCGGGCCTTGTCGGCAAAATCACAAAAGACTCGATCGGCTGCTTTCATTACGTGAAGAACATG
>CANGRU010000026.1 GCA_947456315.1 Beijerinckiaceae bacterium
ATCTATGTCGAAGTCGATGGCGTCTATACCAACACGGCACCAGTGGACGCCTATCGCGGTGCGGGGCGGCCTGAAGCGACTTTCGTCATCGAGCGCATGGTCGAAGTGGCGGCGCGCGAAGTGAAGCAGGATCCGGCAGAGTTCCGGCGCAAGAATTTTGTGCGCAGCTTCCCGCATCAGACGCCTGTCATCATGTGCTATGACGCAGGTGATTATGATGCCGCGCTGACCAAAGCGCTGGAGATGTCGGATTATAAAAACATCGGCGCGCGCAAAGCGGAATCCGCGAAGAAGGGTCTGCTGCGCGGCATCGGTTTCTCGGCTTATATCGAGGCTTGCGGCATTGCGCCGTCCGCTGCTGTGGGTTCGCTGGGTGCGGGTGTGGGTCTGTGGGAATCCGCCGAAGTGCGCGTGAACCCTGTGGGCACAGTCGAGATTCTGACCGGTTCCCATTCGCATGGGCAGGGACACGAGACGACTTTCGCGCAGCTGGTCTCGCAGCGACTGGGCATTTCCATCGACAATGTATCCATCGTGCATGGTGACACGGACAAAGTGCAGATGGGCATGGGCACTTATGGTTCGCGCTCGGGTGCGGTCGGCATGTCGGCCATTTCCAAAGCGCTCGACAAGATCGAAGCCAAGGCGAAAAAAGTCGCAGGCTTTGTGCTGGAAGCCTCGCCGGACGATATCGAGTTCAAGGACGGCAAATTCTCGGTGCGCGGCACCGACAAGGAGATCGATTTCGCTTCGGTCGCCTTGCAGGCCTATATCGCGCACAAGTTCAACGGGCAGGAATTGGAGCCCGGTCTGAAGGACAGCGCTTTCTGGGATCCGACCAATTTCACCTTCCCCGCCGGCGTGCATATTTGCGAGCTGGAGATTGATCCCGCCACTGGCGTGACGCGCATCGACCGCTGGACGGCGGTGGATGATTTCGGCAACGTCATCAATCCGATGATTGTCGAAGGTCAGGTCCATGGCGGCATTGCACAGGGCGTGGGTCAGGCTTTGCTGGAGGGCGCGGTCTATGACGCCAGCGGCCAGCTCGTGACCGCAAGCTATATGGATTATTCCATGCCGCGTGCGGGTGATTTGCCCTCCTATGACGTGGGCATGACGCAGACGGCCTGTCCGTCCAATCCGCTGGGCATCAAGGGCTGTGGCGAGGCGGGCGCGATTGCCGCACCGCCTGCCGTCATGAATGCCATTACGGACGCCATTGGGCACGAGGGGATAGCCATGCCGGCCACCCCGCTGGCGCTCTGGCGGGCGATCCAGAAGGCAGCCCCGCGGGCTGCTGCCGAATGATGGGTCTGGCGGGGCGCGCTTAGTCCCGCTAAAAGAGGTTCAAACACCGCGCGCCGTCTGGCCGCGCCGAGGGAGCAAGAAAATGTATCCGTTCAACTATCATCGCCCCGGCTCTCTGGCCGATGCCGTCAAGCTGGCAGGCGCCGATGAAGCCAAGATCATGGCGGGTGGCATGACGCTGCTGCCGACCATGAAGCAGCGCTTGGCGGCCCCCTCCGACATAGTTGATCTGAACGCTTTGGGCCTCTCCGGCATCAAGGTCGAGGGCGGCAAAGTGACGATTGGCGCCATGACGCGCCATGCCGATGTCGCGGGCTCGGCCGAGCTGAAGAAAGCCATTCCGGCGCTCGCAGAACTCGCTGGCATGATCGGCGATCCGATGGTGCGCCATCGCGGCACCATCGGCGGCTCGGTCGCCAATGATGATCCGGCGGCTGATTATCCGTCTGCTTGCCTGGCGCTGGGCGCGACCATTGTCACCAACACGCGCGAGATCGCGGCAGATGATTTCTTCGTCGGCCTGTTCGAGACGGCGTTGCAGCCGGGCGAGATCATCACCAAGATCATTTTCCCCGTGCCGGAAAAAGCCAATTATCAGAAGTTCCGCAACCCGGCCTCGCGCTATGCGATTGTCGGCGTGTTTGTCGCCAAATTTGCGGCAGGCGTGCGTGTGGCGGTGACGGGCGCAGGTTCTGGCGGTGTGTTCCGCCAGACAGATTTCGAAGCGGCGCTGTCGAAGGACTTTTCGGCCAAGGCCATCGAGGGCATCCAGCAGTCGCCTGACAGCCTCAATTCCGACATTCATGCCGATGCCGCCTATCGTGCGCATCTGATCGGCGTGATGGCCCGCCGCGCGGTTGAAGCGGCGAAGTAAGACATCTCGCCGTCATTGCGAGCAAAGCGAAGCAATCCAGAAAGCCCCACGTGCGGCCTCTGGATTGCCGCGTCGGGCTAAAGCCCTCCTCGCAATGACGAGGTTGGAATGGAGAAAGCCTTGACCAACCTGCCCACATCCATCGACGAAACCCTCGCCCTGCTCACACGCGGTGGCTATGTCGCGGATCGTTCTTTGGCGACTGTGATCTTTCTCTCGTTGAAAATGGGCCGTCCGCTTTTCTTGGAAGGCGAGGCGGGTGTCGGCAAGACCGAGATCGCCAAAGTTCTTTCATCCACTTTGGGGCGCAAGCTCATCCGTCTGCAATGTTACGAGGGGCTTGATGTCTCGTCTGCTGTTTACGAATGGGATTATGCGCGCCAGATGATGGCAATCCGGCTGGCAGAAGCGAGCGGTGAACAGGATCGCAAACGCATCGAGCATGATGTCTTTTCAGAGCGCTATCTGATCAAGCGGCCTTTGTTGCAGGCGCTTGAAACATGTGCGGAAGGCCCGCCGGTTCTGCTGGTCGACGAGCTGGATCGCACAGACGAAGCCTTCGAGGCGTTCCTGCTGGAAATTCTCTCGGACTTTCAGGTGAGCGTGCCCGAGCTCGGGACGATCCGCGCCGAGCATCCCCCGATTGTCATCATCACATCGAACCGCACACGCGAAGTGCATGATGCGCTGAAGCGCCGCTGCCTCTATCACTGGGTGGATTATCCCGATAGCACGCGCGAGCTGGACATTTTGCGCATGAAAGTGCCCCAAGCGGCCGACACGCTCTCACGCGAGATTGTTGGCTTTGTGCAGGCTTTGCGCAAACTCGATCTGTTCAAACAGCCCGGTATTGCCGAGACGCTGGATTGGGCGTCTGCCCTGACCGAACTTGATGCGGTGTCGCTGGATCCTTCCACCATTGCCGACACGCTCGGCGTGCTTTTGAAATATCAGGACGATATTCAAAAGCTGCAGGGCTCCGAATTGCAAAAGACGCTGGACGCGGCAAAAGCCGCTGCCGCCTGAAGCAATGGGCAAGCTCGCCGACAATATCGCGCATTTCGGTCGTCTCTTGCGTGAGGCGGGTTTGCCTGTCGGCCCCGGACACATGCTGGACGCTGTGCGTGCCGTCGAAGTCGCAGGTGTGGCCTCACGCGAGGATTTTCGCGCCACATTGCATGCCATCTTTGTCAGCAAGCATGAGCAGTCTGTCATCTTTCATGCTGCGTTTGATGTTTTCTGGAAGAAGCGCGGCTTTGTTGAAAAGCTGATTGCCATGATGTCGCCCATGGCCGAGCCGCAGAAACAATCGGCCAAGCCCGCGCCCGGTGCGACACGCCTTTCGGAAGCGCTGGCTGGCAAACGCCCCAAGCGCGACGCGCCGCCTGAGATCGAGCAGGACATGCGCCTCACCATGTCGGGCGATGAAGTGCTGCAGAACAAAGACTTTGCGCAAATGAGTGTGGAGGAATTGCAACGCGCCGAACAGGCGATTGCGCGACTGTCCCTGCCGCAAGACGACATCCGCATCCGCCGCTTCCGTCCCGATGCGCGCGGCAGTAGACTTGATCCGCGGGCGACCTTGCGCCTCGCACTTTCGCGCGGCGGTGATCTGTTCCAGATTGCGCGCCGCGAACAGGCTGTGCGTCCGCCGCCCATTGTCGCGCTTTGCGACATATCGGGTTCGATGAGCGAATATTCGCGCGTCTTTCTGCACTTCCTGCATCACCTGACGAAAAAACGCCGCGTCGAGACTTTTCTCTTTGGTACGCGCCTCACCAATGTGACGCGCGCTTTGCGCCATCGCGATATTGATGCCGCGCTTGCGCAAGTTTCCAACGCTGTGCCCGACTGGTCGGGTGGCACGCGCATTGGCACATCACTGCATGCGTTCAATCGGCACTGGTCGCGCCGCGTGCTGGGGCAGGGCGCAACTGTCTTGCTCTTTACCGATGGTCTTGAGCGCGAGTGCGTTGAGCAGCTCTCATTTGAAATGGATCGCTTGCACCGCTCATGCCGGCGACTGATCTGGCTCAATCCTTTGCTGCGTTATGATCGCTTCGAGGCAAAAGCATCCGGCATTCGTGCCATTCTGCCGTATGTGGACGAGTTTCGGTCTGTTCACCGTCTGGCAAGTTTGCAGGATTTGGCGCAAGCTCTGTCACAGTCTTCTGTCGCGGCGCATGTTGATCCGCGTGGCTGGCTGAACAAGGCATCGGCATGACGAGTTTCAATCAGATTGCATGGACGGCGCTGGCGCTGATCTTCCTCGGGGTCTCGTGGCTCTGGGAGACATTCGCGCCGCTGGTGCAGGCGATCATCGATGTGCTGCCGCTGCGCCGCTTGAAAGCTTGGGCGCATGCGCTTCTCGAAAAACTGTCGCCCTATGCCACTTTGCTGGTCTTTCTGATCCCGCTGGCGCTGAGTGAGGTGATCAAAATCATCTCCTTCGTGGCTTTCGCGCGGGGCCAGATTTTTGCGGGCGTGGTGATTTATCTCCTTGCGGAAATCGTGCGCTTTGGTCTGGCTGCCTATGTCTGGGCGGTGTGCCGCGACAAGCTCTTGTCGATCGAGTGGGTGGCGAAGTTCCATGCCTGGCTGCTGCGGCTGAACGATGTGGCCCAGCGCCAGATCACGCCCTTGCGGGCGTGGATCAGGCAGGCGCTGGAAGAGGCGGGGCTTTTGGGCGGACAAGCAGGCCTCTGGGCAAGGGTCAAGGCGCTCTGGCGCCATGCGCGGCGGCGGTAGGCCGGACCATCTCGCAATGGCGGGCGCCATGCGCTATATTCTGCCAAACATCACGGAGTTGATCATGCTGGCGAGCGATGATGACATTCTCGGCCAAGCCGAAGCTTGGGCCAATGCGGGCAAGGGCGTGGCTCTGGCGACCGTGATCGAGACGTGGGGCTCGGCGCCGCGTCCTGTCGGCTCGCATCTGGCCATTGCCGAGGATGGGCATTTTCTGGGCTCGGTCTCGGGCGGCTGTGTCGAAGGCGATGTGGTGACCGAGGCGATGGATTGCATTTCGGATGGTAAACCGCGCGTGCTTGAATTTGGCGTGGCCGATGAGACCGCTTGGCGTGCAGGCCTGTCGTGTGGCGGGCGCATCCGCGTCTATGTCGAGAGGATCGGCTGATGCGTCGCGAGTTACTGGCAGAATTGAATGCAGCGCGACGTGAGCGCCGCGCCGCAGTTTTGGTGTCATCGCTCGATGGTCAGGTGCAGCGTCTGGTGACGCCGGACACGCTGGCGGGTGATCCGTTGGCCGAGCAGATTGATGCCGCCTTGCGCGCGGGCAAAAGCACTCTGGTTGAGCATGAGGGCACGAGTTTCTTTCTGACCGTGCAAGTGCCGCCTGTGCGCCTTGTGGTGATTGGTGCCGTGCATATTTCGCAAGCTTTGGCGCCGATGGCGCGCCTGGCCGGCTTCGACATGGTGATTGTCGATCCGCGCACAGCCTTTGCCACGCCCGAGCGGTTTCCCGATGTGCAAGTGATTGCCGAATGGCCTGAAACCGTGCTGCCGCCGATGAAGATCGACCGCTACACGGCTATCTGCTGTTTCACGCATGATCCGAAAATCGATGATCCGGCGCTGGAACAGGCTTTGCGGGCGGATTGTTTTTCTGTCGGCGCATTGGGCTCACGCAAAACGCATGGCAAACGTGTCGAGCGGCTTCAGGCCAAGGGGTTTGGCGAGGCGGACATTGCGCGCATCCGCGCCCCGATTGGTCTTGATATCGGGGCGATTACGCCAACCGAAATTGCTGTGTCTGTTTTGGGTGAGATCATTTTGTCGCTTCGCAAAAAGCCGTTGCGCGCACAGGTGGCCCAGTGAAATTTGGCCCCGTTCCTTTGTCGCAAGCACTGGGCGGGATTCTCGCTCATTCGCTGCGCATGGAAACACTCACATTGAAAAAAGGCGATGTTCTGACACAGGGCCATATCGGCTTGTTGGCACAAGCGGGTGTGGCGCAAGTGGTTGTCGCGCAGCTTGAGGCTGGCGATATCACCGAAAACGAGGCTGCTGCACGCGTGGCACGCGCCGTCGGTGGCGCGCATGTGCGCCTGGATGATGCTTTTACCGGTCGGGCCAATCTGTTCGCGCAATGCAGCGGTGTTCTGGTGGCAGACCCCGTGCATGTAGATGCTCTGAACAGCGTGGATGAAAACATCACGCTCGCCACGCTGCCGCATTATCGCGCTGTGGTCGAAGGCGAGATGATCGCCACGGTGAAAGTGATCCCCTTTGCTGTGCCCGAGACCATTGTCGCGCAAGCCATCGCCTCTTTGCCCGCCGGCGCGTTGCGCGTGGCGCCTTATCAGGCCAAACGCATTGTTGTGATTTCCACCTTGTTGCCGGGACTGAAACCGTCCACGGTCGACAAGACGCTTCGTGTGATGTCAGACCGGCTTGCGCAGACAGGCGCGCATGTGTCTCTTGATCATCGTGTGGCGCATGAGACACAAGCGCTATCAGCCGCAATCGAGCAGAATGTGGATGCATGTGATGTGATGATCGTCTTTGGCGCGTCTGCCATTACCGATCGGCGGGATGTGATTCCAGCGGCCCTCACACAAGCGGGTGGCGCGATCACCCAGTTCGGCATGCCGGTGGACCCAGGCAATCTGTTGCTGGTGGGCGAGATCAAAGGCAAAGCTTTTTTGGGTGCACCCGGTTGTGCGCGCTCACCAAAAGAAAACGGTTTTGACTGGGTGCTGCAACGCCTGCTTGCGGATTTACCCGTGACAGCGGCAGATATTCGCCGCATGGGGTCTGGTGGCTTGCTGATGGAAATTGTGTCGCGGCCGCAGCCGCGTTCGGGCGGGGCCTCGCATGCCGAGGAGTGAGATCGGCGCGATCATTCTGGCTGCAGGTGAGGGCACACGCTTTCGCCAAGCGCTCGGCCATGATGCGCCTGCCTCGAAACTTGTGGCGCTATATGAGGGCAAGCCGCTTGTGCGCCATGTGGCAGACGCGGCCCTCTCAGCAGGGCTTGCGGGTGTGATGGTGGTGACGGGTCATGCGCAAGCTTCGGTGCGGACAGCACTTGATGATCTGACGCTGACCTTTGTGCACAATCCGGATTATGCCAGCGGCATGGCCTCATCTTTGAAAACAGGCTTTGCTGTATGGCCTGCCGGTTGGAGCGCCGCTTTGGTTCTGTTGGGTGATATGCCGCTCATTGATGCGGGCTTGATCACACAAATTGCAGATGCTTTTGATGGCAAGGGAAGCGCTGTTGTGCCGCTCTTTCAGGGTGAGCGTGGCAACCCCGTTTTGCTCTCGGTGCGCCTCGTGCCCGAGATTGCGCATCTCGCAGGGGATGCGGGGGCGCGCCATTTGCTGCGTGGGCGCAGCGATGTGATCGAGCTGCCTGTGGCGCAAGCAGCGGCCCGGATCGACATTGACACGCCGGAAGCGCTCTCCCGTCTGGCGTCCTCATCCGATCCGCACTAAGACACGTATGTCCTCCAACAGGAGGCTTTCATGTCCGGCAAGATTGTAATTTTCGGAGCGACAGGTGGCATTGGCGAGGCGAGCGCGCGGGCGCTCCACCAGCAGGGCCGTGCGCTGCATCTGGTTGCGCGCAAGAGCGAGGCGCTTGCCGCGCTGGCCGGTGAGCTGGGCGCCAGTTACACAATTGCTGATCTTGATGATGCCGATGCCTTTACGCGCGTGGCTGAAGAGGCCGCGCAAGGTGGCGCGCTTGCAGGGCTCGTTTATGCGATTGGCACGATCAATCTGAAACCTTTGGCGCGCCTGACGCGTGCGGATTTCGAGCGCGACTATCAGGTCAATGCACTCTGGGCTGCACAAGCCGTGCAAGCGGCTTTACCGGCACTTGCCAAACAGGAAGGTGGCGCCAGCGTCGTTTTCTTTTCGTCGGTGGCGGTGGCTCAGGGCTTTCCCAATCACGCTTCGATCGGCATGGCTAAAGGTGCCGTTGAGGCACTCACGCGCTCATTGGCTGCCGAGCTTGCCCCCAAACTGCGTGTCAATTGCATTGCGCCATCCCTGACACGCACACCGCTGGCTGAAAAGCTGACAGGCAATGTGCAAATGGCCGATGCCATTGCAGCGATGCATCCGCTGCCGCGTTTGGGCGTACCGGATGATATGGCGCAACTCGTGGCGTTTCTGATGAGCCCGGGCGCAAGCTGGATGACAGGGCAGGTGATCGCGGTTGACGGTGGTCGCTCAACTCTTAGATCAAAAGGTTAGGATTATTCCGGTCTTAACCGGCGGGCCAAATATCAGGGGACGCTAGTATGGGCCTTCTGTGCATTGAGGAACCTTTGTTCCGTTGATCCAGCTGCCAGTGGCGCGATAAGGAACTTATCTATGAGATGGGATATGGCTCAATTTGATGATGATGCAGTGGCTATCCTGAGAAGACTGGGTATTAACCCTGATGTCGTCTCGGGAGAGGACATGATGAAGCTGCGGGTTCTGGCAGCGGAGGTTGCGGGCCAAATACAGCGCGGTGAGGTTAGCAATGAGGCTATTGATCCCAAGCTGCACCGGTTGATTAAATTGCTCTCGGCCGCATCCAAGTCTATTCACTGAGATCAAAATCTATCATGTGGCCCGAGTGGACTCCCTCTATGATGAGATTGTATTCATCGATTTTTAATCGAACATCTTGGTGCCTAGCGCGATTATAGTTTTCTCGCTAGGTGAAAGACCTAGAGACAAAAACCAGTGTGGTTGCGTGTCCCCGAACCCACAATATATTCAACATTTATCCCCTTGGGCTCTGAAAGCTCTCTTTCCACAAATCTTCTGCAACGGAAAGCGGCTCTATTTGTTTTCCTAGCCACCAGTCCTTCTCGTTTCCGTACATGTGGAGCTGATGGTGGTGAGTGGCGCACAGCGGCACGGTAAATTCATCCGATACTTTTCTGCCAAGAGCCCGTGGTTGTGCGAAGCGCAGGTGGTGTGCTTGCGATGGCAT
This sequence comes from Beijerinckiaceae bacterium, assembly GCA_947456315.1. Classification (GTDB taxonomy): domain Bacteria; phylum Pseudomonadota; class Alphaproteobacteria; order Rhizobiales; family Beijerinckiaceae; genus Terripilifer. The sequence goes on from CANGRU010000026.1 coordinate 9,144, forward strand.
GCGTGCGCAAACGAGGCAGGGTTGCGATGCTACGAAGCGCAAGTGCTCACGATTTCGAATGCGTTTGGGCTCGCCCAGGGCAAGGGCTGACTTCTCTATCCTCTGCGGTAGATCTGTCGTCGTTGATGGGGTTGCATGTGTTCCTGCGGGCAACCATGCTGTCAGCGAGGTTTCGACCATAGGCTGCAAGCCGGCTGGTTGTTGCGAGCTGCTTCCTGATGTGAGGCTAGGGTCATGCCCAAGATCGAGCTCAGCGGTCGTCTCGTCAGCTTTTCCCGGATCGATGACGTCAGGCTCAATGGGTGATTTTCTGGACGGTGGTTTGCGTGCCGCCTTGGCTTGTGGTGCTTCGGTCTTGTCCCGATAAAGCGACAGCCCGAACGAATTGCCGAAGGTCGAGAGGGCACGCTTCGTGGCGTCAGTCTCAGCAGCCTTGCTGGCGCGCTCATGGGCTTGACCTGCCGTTGCGGCAACCGCCTCACCAGACCCCAGCCCCTCTCGTTGGATGATCCGCTCTCCGGCCCGCACCGTGATCCTGACACGCGTCAGATAGGCGGCAGCATACCGATAGTCGATCTGCTTTTGCCAAACGCATTGGCTCTGGATCGTTTCGCGATCCCATCCGTCAAAGCCGAAGATACGATTGGCTTCCGAGATGACATGCCAGCCTTCGAGGTAGTGAAGGACTTTGTCCTCTATCTGTCGTTCTTTGACAAATTGAGGACGCACTGGCGCGCGTAACAAGCGCAATTGGTTGTCAGTGAATGACATGTCACTGGCTCCGGACCGATAGGGAGATTTTGGGCTGGGATAGAACTGCACCCTGGATGAATGCGCCTCCGCTTAAAGCCTCCAGAATGGCCCGCTTGTCGGGTTTTGGAGGCTGGGGAAGCAGATAATCAATGGGCAGGTCATCTTCGTTTACAATGGTGACGGATGGCGGCCCCAGGCGGATGGAGGCAGTGAAGTCGGGTTCTTGGAGCTTTCGCAGATCTGCGGCCTCCATATTCTCAACGGCCACCTGCCTTTTACTCGATGCTCTGGCCTCCAAGCGGTTCAATCTGCCTCTCATCTGATCCAGCCGTTCCTTGAGGGCCTTGGCCAGGCATTCATCTTCCAGTGCAGAACGGACCAAAGCGGCCAGCGCCTCCTTGAAATCAGTTGCACCTTCCAACGTGTCGGCTAGGGTCTGGTCATCCAAATCCGGATGCAGCTCAAGCAGACGGCGGCGGAGTTCTACAAAGCGGGTGCGTTCAAGGCTCGTTGTATGTGGGAAATTCATTCTCGCCTCCTATTTGTGACTTTTAGTCGCATAAAAGAGACTTATAGTCAATAAAAAAATGATTTTAGTAGAACAAATTCAGGCAGCACGAATGTTGATTGGCTGGACCCAGTCTGATTTAGCTACAGCATCAGCCGTTGCTGTTGGCACTATTAAGCGTTTGGAAGCTAAGCGAGGGCCGCTGGGTGGGGCCGCAGCAACTGTCTGGAAAATACAATTTGCCCTTGAGAACGCTGGTATCGAATTCATCAATAGCGATGACGGTCGAGGCCCGGGCGTAAGATTACGTAA
>CANGRU010000027.1 GCA_947456315.1 Beijerinckiaceae bacterium
CGCCAATGCGGGTGAGCAGGTCGCGCATATAAGATGCCGACAGATCATATTTGCGCTCCGCCCAAGCCTCGAATGCGCTGAGTGCCGCCAGATCGGCACGCGCGAAAGAGCCAAGATCACGCTGCAAAATATCAAGCCCGGCACGCTCGGTGCCGGCGCTGACAGCCAGAGGCGTCAGCCATTGTTCGGCAGCGCCCATATCCATGGGCAGGGATTTTTGTCCGGCACTTGTCAGCTTGCGCGCATGCAAGGACAGGGTCGACAATTGCGCTTCCATATCCACCGGTGTGCCGGCCAGAACGAGGCGTGCAATTTTTGCGGGCAAGCGTGCGGCCAGCAAAAGCGCAAAGAGGCCACCCACACACAGCCCGACCAGATTGACGCGACCACCCAGATCATCAATCGCGATATTGAGGTCTGAGAGGCATGTGTCGAAAGATTGCTCTGCACTGTCTGGTGTCAGCCGGTTCCATTCAATGGCATGCAAATTCTCGACGCCTGATACGATCAACGTGCTGACGAGCGAATTTCCCGTCATCAAATCGGTAATGCCTGCATCATGCACTGCGAGCGGGGGAATTAGGAGCGTTGGAATGACTTGTGTTTTTTGCAAGCGACCAAAACGACGCAGTCGTAGATTGCTATATGTGCCGATAATTTTATTGCTCGTTTTGAAGCATTCAGCCTGAGCTTGGCTGTTTAATTTGGTTTGAAAATGTGTGAGCCAGTCTTGTGTCGTGTTGTGCAATGAATTGAAAAGATCGCTGTGCCCCAGAGACTTTTTTGAGTCCGACATCGTCTGATTTCCTGATGGTAAAAAAATAATAAAAAAACCCTCAGCTCCGATAACGAAGCCGAGGGTTTGTGGCAATTCAAACTTTTTTATTTTGCGCGGGAACCAAATGCGCTTTTGATTTTGTGCAGTTATTTCTGAGCGCCCAGCTGGGCCTTTGCTGTTTGCATGAGCTTCCAGATACGCATGGGCGTGGCCGGCATCGGCACATCGTCAATGCCGTAGATGCTCAACGCATTGGCAAGTGCATTGGCAACAGCAGGCAGAGCGCCCACGCAGCCAGCCTCACCTGCACCCTTGACGCCCAGCGGATTGCTTTTTGTCGGTACCGGATTGCTGACGACCTCGATGGGGCAGAAATGATCGGCCTTCGGCATGGCGTAATCCATGAAAGAGCCTGCCAGCAATTCACCGCTTTCAGGATCATAGGTCAGATCTTCCATCAACATCTGCCCGACACCTTGTGAAATGCCGCCATGAATCTGGCCTTTCAGCAACATCGGGTTCAGCACCGTGCCGACATCGTCGACAACATTGTAGTGCAGGATTTCAACCGTGCCGGTCTCTTCATCAATTTCCAATTCGCAGACATGGCTGCCGTTGGGGTAATTCATGAGATCATTGGCATAGACAGCGCTGGCGATGAGGCCGACTTCCATATCATCGGGCAGATTTTTGGGATTGGTCGAGCCGCGCGCGACTTCGCTGATGGTCAGACTTTGATTGGTCTTGCGGCCGGTGAAAATGCCGTCTTTGAAATCGACATCTTCATCGCCCAGCATTTTCTTGGCGATCTTGGTTGCCTTGTCGACGATCTTTTCAGCGGCCAGATGCAGGGCCGAGCCGCCCACGGTAGCCGTGCGCGAACCGCCTGTGCCTTCACCGAAGAAGACGGCATCCGTGTCGCCTTGGACATAATGCACATCATCAGGCTTCACGCCGAGGCGGTCGCAGACGAGCTGTTTGAAAATCGTCTCGTGGCCCTGACCTTGTGTCACAGCACCAGAGAGAATGGTCACTGTGCCGGAGCGATCGAAGCGGATTTCCGCACCTTCAAAACCAGGTGCCGCGGCCTTTTCGATCGAATTGGACAGGCCGATGCCGCGCAGCTTGCCGCGTGTCTTGGATTCCTGACGGCGGGCTTCGAAGCCTTTCCAGTCGGCCATTTCGAGCACCATATCCATGCCCTTTTCAAACTCGCCTGAATCATAGGTGAATTTGAGCGGCGTCTTATAGGGCATGGCCTCTGGCGGAATGATGTTCTTGCGGCGGATCTCGGCCGGATCCATCTTCAATTCGCGCGCCGCCAGATCGATGATGCGCTCGATCACATAGGCCGCCTCTGGGCGACCATTGCCGCGATAGGGGCGCATCGGATTGGTGTTGGTGAAAACGGCTGTCACATCGACATGAATGGCGGGCGTTGTGTAGACGCCAGCCAATGTGCCGAGGTTGGATGTCGCGCCACCATCACCACCCGGCTGCAGATAGGCGCCGACATTGGCGATGGTCTTCACATGCAGGCCGAGAAACTTTCCGTCCTTGGTCAGGGCGAGGGCTGCTTCCGTCACATTGTCACGCGCTTGCGCGTCCGACAAGAAACCTTCCGAGCGTGTGGAGGTCCATTTGACCGGACGGCCTGTGACTTTGGAGGCAAACAAAGTGAGCGCGACTTCGTTATAGACGCCCGACTTCATGCCGAATGAACCGCCGATGTCGCCGGCAATCACATGCACTTTGCTTTCGGGCACGCGCAATGTGCGCGCGAGCTGGCCGCGGTAATGAATGGCGCGTTGAAGCGTGGTGTAAATCGTGTAGCGATCGGCGGCAGGGTCGTAATAGCCCACGCAGGCGCGTGGCTCCATGGTCGCCGCTGTCACGCGGTTGATGACAAATTTGCGGCGCACGATCACGTCAGCTTTTTTGAAAGCTTCTTCGGTGGCTTCTTTATTGCCTTCGAGATGCACGAAAGAAATATTGTTCGGGCAATCGTCCCAGACGAGCGGTGTGCCCTCGTTGGGCGCATCTCCGGTGACGATATTGGCAGGCAGCGGCTCGTAGTCGACCACCACAGCCTCGGCAGCATCCAGCGCTTGCAGGCGTGTTTCAGCGACCACGAAGGCCACATAGTCACCCACCCAGCGCACTTTGTCTGAAGTCAGCGCCGGAAACTTGCCGGTGTGCATGGGGGCACCATCACGGCGCTTGCGACCCTTGGGCATCGGCAGATCGGCATAGCCGGATGTCTTCCAGTCCTCGCCCGTCAGCACGCAGAGCACGCCGGGCATGGCTTGCGCGGCAGTGGTGTCGATCTTTTTGATACGTGCATGGGCATATTGCGAGCGCACGACAACACCGAAGGTCTGGCCCGGCATGCTGACGTCATCGGCATAACGACCACCGCCGCGGATGAGACGCGGATCCTCAAAGCGCGGAACCGGCTGGCCGAGAGCAAATTCACCCATAGTTTCCATCCCTGATGTCGTGTGACGTGAGCCGCTTGGGCTGCTTGGCGCCTTTATCCCGCGCTGGCGGGCAAAGCTCAAGCGTCTGGTCAGGCCAGAGCGGCTGTGATTTCGATTTCGATGCGCTTTTCGGGTGCCGAATAGCCACCCACCTGCGTCAACACGGGCGTGAGAGGGCAGGTGCTGAAGGTCTGGCTGAGCAAGTCCAGCGCCTCGCGCGGGTCTTCCTCGCGCGCCAGAAAAACCGAGAAGGCCAGCGCGCGCTCAAGCCTTGTGCCTGCAAGGCTGAGGGATGCATCAATGCCGGTGCGGATCGCCTGAATTTGCGCAGCCAGCCCCGGCGTCGTGCTGGTGATGCCCGACAGGAAGACAAGGCCATCGAGGCTCACATAGCGGGGCGGGGCAATGGCCGGCTCATATTCAACAATCACTTTTGTCGCGCGTGGCTCTTTGGGCACGAGCACAGCGAGATCGAGTTGCACACGCCCATCTTCGGGCAGGCGCCTTGCATCGAAAAAGCTGGAGCTGGCACCCCGCAGCGGGCCGACAAGGGTGGCGCGGCGCACATCGCTCGCCAATTGCCGGTTTTCGCGACTGTCGGTGAACAGCCGTGAGCGGATGATGTGGCGCTTGTCGAGACCTTCCTCGCGGATGATCTCGAGCGCTTCATCAATAACGCGCGCCGTTTCTTCTTCGACGCTGTCTTCAGCGCGCCCGACGAGGGAAAGCGAATAGAGCAAACGCCCGTCGAGGCGCGACCAATGCGCGGCCAGCATCAGGATTTCTTGAACAGATGGCGCGCGATGACCATTTTCATCACTTCCGTTGCGCCCTCGGTGATGCGGAAAGAGCGTTGCTGGCGCCAGAATTTTTCAATCGGCAGATCGGTCGTCAGACCCATGCCGCCAAACACCTGCATGCACCGATCGACCACACGGAAAGCCATTTCATCGGCATTGGATTTGCAGATGTAAGCATCGACGCGCGTGTCTTCGCCGGCGTCCATTTTGCAGGCGGCTTCATAAACCAAGAGCCGGGCCTGTTTCAGCTCGACATAGGAATCAACCAGCATGAACTGGATGGCCTGGCGTTCAGACAAAGGCTTGCCAAAGGTGACGCGCTGCTTGGCATAATCAATCGCCAGATCAAGGCAGCGCTCTGCGACACCCAAGGCGCGAGCGCCATGTTTGATGCGGCCCACGCCCAGCCATTTCTGGCCGAATTTAAAGCCTTCGCCTTCTTCACCCACGCGATTTTTGGCGGGCACGCGGACATTGTCGAAGACGATTTCGCACGGCGCGTCGCCCATCATGGTTTGATATTTGGTGGTGATGCGCACACCGGGCAGATTCATATCAACGAGAAAACAGGAAATGCCGCCACGCGAGCCTTTGGCGCGATCGGTCGCCGCCATGACTTGCGCAAAGTCGGCCTTGTCAGCATGGCTGATGTAGCGCTTCACGCCGTTGATGACATATTCATCGCCATCGCGCACAGCGGTGGTGCGCATCGAGCCGGGGTCAGAGCCGGCATCGGGTTCGGTCTGAGCAAAGCAGGCGCGCTTTTCGCCGCGCAGCACGGGCATCAGATATTTTTCGCGAAGCTCTCCTTCGAGCGCGAAGAGAATGGCGCGCACAGACGGGCCCATCATGCTTTCGCCACGTGTGGGCAGCGCGATGGTGCGCGCCAGCTCTTCCCAGACGACCACGCGCGGCAAAATGCCAAGGCCCGGGCCACCAAATTCTTCCGGCACTTCCATCATCCAGATGCCGAGGTCTTTTGAGGCCTTCTGGAATTTTTCACGCCATTCCGGTTTCAGCTCTTCGCCATCCAGAGTTTCGCGCTCAAAGGGGATCATTTCCTTGTCGACATAGCGGCGCAGATTGTCCTTGAGCATCCGCAGTTCTTCGGGCAGCGCGAAATCCATCATATCCTCCCAGGCGGGCCTCTTTGGGGCACCTGCCGCTTCTTGTTGCTTGAGGTCCAGCATCACGGATGAGGGCACTCAAATCAAGCCCGAAACATTCGACAAAAAGCTTGGTCCGGCTAAGATCGGGTCCGGGCACATGAACGGGCCCGATCTTGTGCCGGAGGCAGGGCAGCGTGACACGCGTCACCATTCGCATTGATTTTGATGACGGGCGCCATCTGGGCCATGGCAAGGTGCGTCTCTTGGAGATGATCGAGGCTCACGGCTCCATTTCCTCGGCTGCACGCGCCATGGATATGTCCTATCGCCGCGCCTGGCTGTTGGTGGATGAGGTCAATCGCATGTTCACAACGCCTGTGCTGGAGACCCAATTGGGCGGCAAGGGCGGCGGGCGCGCCAAACTGACCGATTTCGGCCGCGAGCTGATCGCCCATTACCGCGCTATTGAGCATGAATCGCGTGCCGCTTTTGCACACCGCATCGATGCACTTGAAGCAAAATTGTCGGACGTGCCTCAGGCTTGATGTTCGTTTGCCCGCTGGCTTGTGACGCGACCCTCTTCCAGCGTGATGATGTCATCGGCGAGGCGGCGCACTTCCGGCATGGAATGGCTGACATAGATGGTGGGCAGAGCAAAGGCCGCGCGCAGATTTTCCAGGTAAGGCATGATCTCCTCGCGCCGTGCGACATCAAGAGCTGCGAGCGGCTCATCCATCAGCAAAAGGCGCGGGCGCGCCAAGAGCGCACGGCCGATCGCCACGCGCTGCTGTTCGCCGCCCGACAGATTGCGCGGATGGCGTTGTAAAAGAGCGCTCAGGCCGAGCAGATCCACCACATCATCAAAAGAGGCGTGAGCTGGCCGATTTTTGGAGAGATTGGCACCATAGGTGAGATTGTGGCGCACGTTGAGGTGCGGAAACAGGCGCCCTTCCTGAAACACATAACCAATGGCGCGCGCATGGGCTGGTACGAAAATATGTTTGTCCGTGTCCAACCAAGTCTCACCTTGAAAGGAAACTTGTCCCGATTGCGGACGGATCAGGCCCGCCAGAATATTCAGCACGCTGGTTTTGCCTGCGCCTGAAGGGCCGAACAGTGCTGTCACCGGTCCTGTGCAGGACACAGCAAGATCGAGTGTGAAGCGCCCCGCGCTGTGCTGGATTTTGAGAGACAGGCTCACAGGTCAGCCGCCTTTCGTGACACACGCCGCGCCAGCATTTCGGATGCCATCAAGGCGATCATGGCAATGGCCACAGAGATGATCGTCAATTGCAGGGCAGGCGCATCGCCGCCGGGTGATTGTGTATGTCCATAGATGGCAGTGGCGATGGTTTGTGTCTCGCCCGGGATGTTGGAGACGAAGGTGATGGTGGCGCCAAACTCGCCCAAAGCCTTGGCAAAGCCCAGAACAGCGCCCGCCAGAATACCAGGAAAGGCCAGAGGCACAGTAATGGTTGCAAACACATGCCACGGCGTGGCGCCCAATGTGCTGGCGGCGGCCTCCAATTTTGTATCGACTGATTCAAGCGCCAGACGAATGGCGCGCACGCTCAATGGAAAGGCCATAATGGCGCAGGCCAATGCTGCGCCTGTCCAGCGGAACGACATGACAATCCCGCAACACGCCTCCAGCATTTCCCCGAACGGGCCTTTTTTGCCGAAACTGATCAAGAGCAAATAGCCCGTCACGACAGGTGGCAAGACGAGTGGCAAATGCACGAGGCCGTTGATGAGAGACTTGCCGAAAAACTCACGCCGCGCCAGCAACCACGCCACAGCGATGGCGAAGGGCAGACTGACCAATGTCGCCACAGAGGCAATCTTGAGGCTCAGCCAGATGGCTGTGATGTCGGCGGGGGAGAGCGTCATTTTGTGCTGACGAGTGGCGTAAAGCCGTGCGCCGTGAAGATAGCTTGCGCGCGCGGGTTTGTGAGAAATCCGAGAAAGTCGGACGCATCCAACCGTGCAGTGGTGGTCAGTGCGGCAGGATAGATGATGGGCGGATGTGTATCGGCAGGAAATGTGCCGATCACGCTCACCTTGCTGTCTGCGATCGCATCGGTCGCATAGACAATGCCCAGTGGCGCTTCACCGCGTGCCACCAGCATCAAAGCCATGCGCACATTTTCTGTGCCGGCGATTTTGTCTTTGATGGACTCGAAAAGACCAAGTTGCGTCAGGGCTGCTTTGGCATATTTGCCAGCGGGCACGGCTTGCGGATCAGGCAGAGCGAGACGCCCGCCTTTGAGCAGGCCTGCCAGATCAAGGCTCGTGTTGAGCGTGACCGGTGCACTGCCCGCAGGGGCCACCAGCACCAGCCGATTGCCCAGAAGGTCGAGGCGGCTGGCGGGGGCGATCAGTTTGCGCTCAGCCAGCCAGTTCATCCAATCCTCATCCGCCGAGATGAAGAGATCAGCCGGAGCGCCTTGGTCTATCTGTCGGGCGAGCTGGTTGGAGCCGGCAAAAGACAGAACAGGCTCAGGCTTGCCGCTGGCCCCATAAGCGGCGGCAATGGCCTCCAGCGCCTCTTTCAGGCTGGCCGCGGCAAAGACCGTCAGGCGGCGGGCCTGTGCGCGGGTCGGGCTCGCGAGGCTGGCGCAGGCGGTCAGGGTCAAAAGGGTGCGGCGGTTGATCATGGAGCTCTCGTTATATCCTCTAGGATATAGCGCTTGTCGGGCTTGGCAAGCATCTTTGCCGCTTATGCTGCCGGTTCACGCGCCAATTGACTTGGCGCGCCGTGCCCTGCGCCCTATGTCATGATCAGGCTCTAAAAGGAGCCTCTGATTCCCCCATCCAAGAGGTAGACCTTGACCAGCGGCACCGATATTCCCGCCGCGCCTCCTGAGGCCAAGCTCAGCACACGTCAGCTGTTCTTCACGGTTTTCCCCTCGATCATGCTGCCGATGTTCATCGCCATGAGCGATCAGACCATTGTGGCCAGCGCATTGCCTTCCATCGCGGCGGCTTTGGGCGAGGTTGAGCGCGTTTCCTGGACGGTTATTGCCTATTTGATCGCGGTGACGCTGGCCGCGCCCGTCTATGGTTATCTCGGCGATATCTATGGTCGCCGCCGCTTCATGTTCATCGCGCTGGGTATTTATATCTGCGCCTGCATCGGCTGCACATTGGCGCCGAGCATCTGGGTGCTGGCGGGCACGCGTTTTCTGCAGGGTCTTGGCGGCGGCGGCTTGATGGTGCTCTCGCAAGCTTTGATCGGCGAAGCTGTGCCGCCGCGCCAACGCGGACAATTCCAGGGCTATCTTGCCGGCATTGCCGTCACCGCCTCGGCCTTCGGCCCGATTGCGGGCGCCTTCATGACCGATCTCTTCGGATGGCGTGCAGTGTTTCTGTTGCATGTGCCCACCGCCATGATCGCTTTTGCTTTGACGATGCGTCTCAAAGCACGGCCGGGCAATCATCAGGCGGGTTGGCAATTTGACTTTCCGGGTTTGATTTTCTTCACCGGCGTTGTCGTGCCGATTTTGTTGGCCATGGATCAGGTGCGCGCCTTTGATGTTGCGCGCCGTCCGCTCATCATCACGCTTCTGGTGGTGGCGATTGTGTCCTTTGCCTTTTTGATGCGGCGTGAGTTTTCAACGCCCTCGCCGCTGCTGCCTGTGCGGCTGTTGCGTCAGGCCGCTATCTGGCGTGCGGATCTGATGGCCGCGTGCCACGGCGCAACGCTCGTCTCATTGGTCGCTTTCATGCCGCTTTATCTGCGCGCCGTGCATCAAGCCAGCGCAGGCGATATTTCGACTGTGCTCTTGGCCATCACAGCCGGCGTGGGGTCGGGTTCGATTGTGACGGGGCGCATTGTCACGCGCACCGGCAAAACCATGATTGTTCCCTCGATTTCGCTGATGTTTACCAGCATCAGCCTCGTGGTGTTTGCGCTTTACGGGCAGAGCTTTTCAACGCTGCAATTGGCATTCTTGCTCTGGTTCAACTGCTTCACCATGGGGTCTGTCATGGGCGTGGCGCAGGTGACAGTGCAAACAGCGGCAGGCCCCAAGCAATTGGGTCAGGCGTCAAGCTCTGTGCAGCTGTCGCGCTCGATTGGCGCATCATTGGGGACTGCCACGATCAGCACGATCCTGTTTGCCACATTGGCCACGCGCGATCCGGAGGCCGCCAAATTGTTCGGGGCTATTTTGCAGGATGCCCATGCTGCGCTGGCTGATTTGTCACCCGCGCGCCGCTTGGCTGTCACAGATGAAGTGGCATCCGCTTTTCGTGTGGCCTTCCTGACGCTGTCTGGCATCACAACCATCGGATCGATTCTGGCTTGGACCAATCCGATGCGTCGTGTCTGATTTTTAGCTCGTCATCAGGACCGGCATTTCAGCAAAGTTCATGATGTGGCTGGTGGCGCCACCAAAGAACATCTGGCGCAAACGGCTTTGCGTGTAAGCGCCTTTGATGAGCAAATCCGCGCCCAAGGCTTCAGCCCCGCGCAAGACCGCTTCACCGCTGTTGCGATGTTTGGCATTGCGCAGAATGAATTCGGCATTGATGCCATGGCCACGCAGCATGTCCGCATAGAGATCGCCCGCCGGCCCTTCCGAGCGGAATTCTTCAACGGTCATGACGATGACTTTTTGCGCCGCCTTCAGGAAGGGCATGGCCATGGCGCTGGCGCGGGCGGTCTCGACGCTGTTGTTCCAGGCGATGACAACCGTGTCGCCCATTTTCTCCGGCGCCTTGGGTGGCGCCAGAATGATCGGCTTGCCGCTTTCAAATAAAACCGTCTCGGCGGTGGCCATGCGCGGATCACCGCGCTCGGGGCCCGGGCGACCGAGCACAGAACAATCAAAGATACGCGCATAAGAGCCGATCTGGCTCTCGCCAAAAGCGCTCTCGCCCGTCCAGCCGAAGGAGGGCTGTTGATGGCCTTGGCCACGCTCGGCCAAGCCGGCCGCGCGCATGACGCCGGCAAAGCGCTCATGGCCCTCGTCGGCCAATTCTTTCCAGGTGTTCTGGTCGGCCACGCTCCAACTGACAGGCATGTCGAAGGCGACCAGATCGGGCAAGTCGGGCCCTAGCGGCATGCCCTCGACATAGGAATCGAAACGGCGTGCCGCCAGCAAAGCCGTCTGCAGGACGGATTCGATGGCTGAATGGGTCTCGACCGGAACCAGAATATTTTTCATCGGGGCGCGCCTCGAAAAGTCATGTGCTGGAGCCAGCATGCCACGAACAAGGCGCGGCGAACAGATGCCCGTTTCTGACGTTTTCGCTATCGCATCAAGGGGCGAGGATCAGCTGGCAGACGCCCCGCTCAGCTGTCCATCTTCAAAGCGGCGATGAAAGCTTCCTGCGGAATCTCCACCTTGCCGAATTGGCGCATGCGCTTTTTGCCCTCTTTCTGCTTGTCGAGGAGCTTGCGCTTACGCGAGGCGTCGCCGCCGTAGCATTTGGCGGTCACGTCTTTGCGCAAAGCGCGGACCGTTTCACGCGCGATGATCTTGCCGCCGATCGCCGCCTGAATCGGAATCTGGAACATGTGCGGCGGGATCAGGTC
>CANGRU010000028.1 GCA_947456315.1 Beijerinckiaceae bacterium
AATTGAAGAAGGAAAAAGTTCTGGCCCCCAAGACCAATTCCGTGCTGGTCATCCGCACTCTGGCGCCGGGGCGCTATGAATTTTTTGACGACTTCCACCCCGGGCGTGGGCCTTCTGTTCTCATCGCGAAGTAGACGAAAAAATGTCGAGCCAAATCGGGAATGTGATCTTCATCATCTGGCGTGAAAGCGTGGAAGCGCTGCTCGTCATCGGCATTCTGAATGCTTGGCTGCAAAATCAGGAAGATGCAGGCTTGCGTCAAACGGGTCGGCGCTGGCTCTGGTCGGGCGCTGGACTTGGTTTTGTTCTGGCGCTTGTCTTCGGTCTGATCATCGCCTTGTTTTCGGAAAGCATGAACGAAGAGACGCAAGAGTTTGCGCAAACACTTGCCATGCTGGTGGCGGGTGTTCTCATTGTGCAAATGGTGCTCTGGATGAAGCGCAACGGGCGCACGCTGAAGCGTGATCTCGAAGGCGCCTTGCAAAGCGCAGCTGATCGCTCGCATTGGTGGGGCGTATTTGTACTGGCGCTTATTGCGGTTGCGCGTGAAGGCGTGGAGACCGTGATCTTTCTCTACGGCACACTCGCAACTGGCACAGGCAGCGCCTTGCTCACGTCACTGGTGGCTATTGTGATTGGCTTTGCGCTGGCTGGCGCCACTTATGCGGTTTTGCAGATCGGCAGTCGCCTGATCAATTGGCGGACCTTTTTCCGCATCACGGAAATCATGTTGCTGTTTCTGGCAGCCTCGATGTTTGTCTCGGGCTTCGATCATCTCGCAAGCCTTGGCTATATCAATGTGCCAAGCACCAAACTCTGGGACACGTCAGCCATTCTGCCGGATGGTGGACCCGTGGGTGGCCTCATTGCCGCCTTGACCGGCTATCGCGCACGCCCTGATGTGCTGGAGCTTGGTGTTTATGTGACCTATTGGGCGGTGGTCTGGGCCTTGTTCGCGCGCTTTGCTCCCGCGCCGGTGAGAAAACCCGCATGAGCCTGTCATTGCGACAGGACGAAGCGCCGATTGATCGCTGGCTGAAATATGCCGGCGAATGGCTCATGCGCCATCAGCGCGCGATACGCGCGCTGCAATGGGGTGTGGTTGGCATTTATATTCTGCTGATCGGCGTGCCTGTCGTTTTGCCACTGCCCACCAGCACGGCGCATATCTGGAACAATGTCACGCTGTTGGCGCAATTCATGTTCTGGGGCATCTGGTGGCCCTTCGTTTTGTTGAGCATGGTGCTCGTTGGACGTTTGTGGTGCGGGCTTTTGTGTCCGGAAGGCGCTCTGTCTGAATTTGCCAGCGAGAAAGGTCGCATGCTGGCCGTGCCGCGCTGGCTCACGTGGGCGGGCTGGCCTTTTGTCGCTTTTGCGCTGACCACGATCTACGGACAAATGGTCAGCGTCTATCAATATCCCGGCCCTGTACTGCTGATCCTTGGCGGCTCGACTTTGGCTGCCATTGGTGTCGGCTATCTCTATGGTCGCGCCAAACGTGTGTGGTGTCGCTACATGTGCCCGGTCACAGGTGTCTTTGGACTGCTGGCCAAATTGGCGCCCGTGCATTTTCGCGTTGATCGCGAGATTTGGAACGAATGGGAAAAGCCGGTCGACCAGCCCATGCCCTATGTCAATTGTGCGCCGCTCGTGCCCATTCGCACGATGAAAGGTGGCAGCCAGTGTCACATGTGCGGGCGCTGCGCAGATTTTCGTGGTGCGGTGACCTTGGCGCGCCGCTCACCCATGTATGAGATCGTCCATGTGGCGGGCTTGCGCATGCGGCCTTGGGAAACAGTGCTGATCATCTTCGGTCTGATGGGCATTGCGGCAGGGGCATTTCATTGGGCCTCCAGCGATCTCTTCATTGATGTGAAGCAGGCCGTTGCAGAATGGCTCGTCGATCATGATTCCACCTGGTTCCTCGAGCCGCATCTGCCTTGGTGGATTCTGACCAATTATCCGCAAAACAATGACATGCTGACGCCGCTCGATGGCCTCCTGCTGGTCACGTATATTTTGGGCACTGCGGCCTTGTTAGGGGGTGCAGTGTGTTTGTGTCTGGCTACCGCCACACTTGCGTCAGGCCCATGGGATGCACGCCGCTTCCATCATTTTGCGCAAGTGCTGATCCCCATCGCCGGCTGTGGTGTGTTTCTGGGCCTCTCGGCGCTCACCGTCACCATGTTGCGTTTGGAGGGTGTGTCATTGCCCTTCGTGCCGGTGTTGCGAGCCGCATTGATTGCCGGTGCGGGGCTCTGGTCGGTCGCGCTCGGCTGGCAGGTGGCGGGGCTTTATGCGGATACAGCACTGCGCCGCTCTGCGGCAACCTTGGCACTGACGCTGGCCGCCCTTGTGGGATGCGCCTCTTGGGCGCTGCTTTTCTGGCCCCTTTAGCTGGTCGGCTCTGGCCAAGCCCGACTTTTGCCTCTAAAAATCGGAGATACAAAAGCGCGAGTCTGGCGTTGTGAGCCCCGGCAAGAGGGACCGCTGTCCAGTCATAACGCGCGCATGAGGAGGGAAGAGATCCATGTCCGCGATCACATCTGGCGCCGATGAGCCCATCAAGAAATCCTTCAATGAAGTCTGGGTGGTCTGCACGGGCCATGCACTGACGCATTGGTATCCGGCGACCTTCTATTTGCTCATGCCGTTGATCGGCAATGAACTCGGTCTCAGCTATTCGCAGATCGGCGGCATTATCAGCTTCCAATATGCAGCCGGTGCGATTGCCAATATCCCGGGCGGCATTTTGGTGGATTCGGTCGGCCGCAAAGGCTTGCTGATGGCGCTCTCGCTTTTCTGGATTGGCTTCCCCTATCTGGTGATGGGCTTTTCGCACACCTACGCCATGTTCCTCGCCTGCGCGGTGATGGTGGGCATCGGCAATAATCTTTGGCACCCGACCGCTATTCCATGGCTTGGCAATCGCTTTGCGGATCGTCGTGGTCTGGTCATGTCCTTCCACGGCATGGGCGGCAATTTCGGCGATGCTGTTGCGCCGCTCGTGGTCGGCTTTTTGCTCACCATGTTTTCCTGGCGCGATGTGGTGGTGATGAATGTCATCCCCGGCATTTCATGTCGATTGCCATTCTCGTCTACATCGGCCGCATCCAGTCTGCTGAAAAGAAGAAAGCCAAGACAGAAGAAAAAGCCGATGTGCTGGGCGGTTTCCTGCAGCTTTTGAAGAACCGCTCCATGGTCATGCTGTCACTGAGTTCGGGTTTCCGCTCGCTCACACAAGGCGCTTTGATGGCTTTCCTGCCGCTCTATCTGGCCAATAATATGGGCTATGATGTGAAATGGGTCGGCATCTGCATGTTTGCCGTTCAGGCGGCTGGTTTTATCGCAGCACCCATTGCAGGCCATTTGTCTGACAAAATGGGGCGTCGCCAGATCATCATGGGATCTTTCTCGGTCACCGCCGTTGTCATTCTGGGCATGATCTTCGCGGGCGGCACAGATCTCTTTGTGTTGCTGATCGCCTTGCTGGGCTTCTTCCTGTTCTCGATCCGTGCGGTCATGCAGGCGTGGTTGCTTGATGCCACACCCAAGCACATGGGCGGCAGTGCCATTGGCATCATGTTCGGATCACAAGCTGTGGCGCAGGCCATCGGGCCTTATACGGCAGGCGTCCTGGCCGATAGCTACGGCATCATGACAGCCTTTTACTTTCTGGCCTTCACCATCGTGCTGGCCAATGTCTTTGTCTTCTTCACGCCGATGAGCGCGAAGGACGTGAAGGCTTGAGTGGTTGATTGAAGCGCCGTCATTGCGAGCCGTAGGCGAAGCAATCCAGAAAGCTACACGTGAGGCTCTGGATTGCTTCGCTTCGCTCGCAATGACGGCAATATTTGACTCGCCTTACGGCTTCACAAACAGCGTCGACAGCTGTTCCTTGCTGAGCGGTGCAGCCAGCAGCTTGTAGGCCACGGCATCTTCCACCATCGCATCAAGCCCATCGACGCGATCAGGATTGACGAGTTCGCGCGGCAGGAACTCATCCCGCACTTTCTTCGCCAGTTCCGGTGTCACTTCCGCCCATTTCGCATAGGCCTCGATCGAGGTCGGGTCGGAATACATCCATTCGATCGTCTCGCGATAAGCCGCCATATAGCGCTTGTAGACATCGCGGCGTTTGTCGAGATCACCCGCATTGGCGGCAATCACGCGGATCGATTGGCTGCGGAAGGCGACAATATCGCGGCCGGGCACCAGCACACGTGTCTTGCCATCCATGACGGCCTGATAGGCCAGCGGTGGCGCTGACCAGCCCACATCAATCTGGCCGCTCATGACTTGCGTGTAAGTGGCAGGCGGGCTGCCCGTGGCGGTGGGCTTGGCCTTCACATCAAATTGCTTCTGCATGGCGGCCACCATCATCATGGTCGATGAGCCAGCGGTGGAATAAGCCACCGTCTTGTCGCCGACATCCTTGAAGCTCTTGATCGGTGAATCCGCGCGCACATACCAGAATTCGTAAGCACCCGTGATGGTCGAGCCGATGGCGCGGATTGGCGCGCCCTTCGAGAAGGCACCCATGACCGAATGTGTGCCCACGCCAATGCCCACATCGACCGAGCCCGAGATCACCGCTTGCTGCGTCTCGCCAGAGCCCTGCGTATAGAGCAGCTCGAGGACAAGGCCATGCTTCTTGAAGAAGCCCTTGTCCTGGCCCAGTTCCGAAATCGAGTTTTCATAGACGCCGCGCTGGCCGATGGCGACCTTCAGCTTGTCTTGAGCCTGAGCGCCCTGCGCGAGCAGGGTCAGACCCATGCTGAGGCCAAAGCCCAGCGCCAGTGATTGAGTGAGTTTCATATCTGTCCTCCCATGGAGCGCTTGCGGCGCGCTCTTGGGGGCAAGTCTGCCTCACTTTGATCAAAAAATCACGCGGTTGGTTCAGGGACCCGAAAAGCCGTGGTGGATTTGATGCGTTCCATGGCAAAACGCGAGGTCACGTTTTTCAGCTGGAACTCCTCGATCAGCTTTTTATAGAAGCGATCATAATCGGCCATATCCGCCACCACCACGCGCAGCAGATAATCGACGTCACCTGCCATGCGGTAAAATTCGATCACTTCGGGCATGGAGGTAATGGCACGGGCGAAGCGGTCGAGCCAATGCACCGAATGGTCGGGGATTTGGACCTCGACAAAGACGGTCAGGCCGAGCCCGATTTTTTCCGGTGAGACAAGCGCCACACGTCCCAGAATGATGCCCTGCTGTTCAAGGCGCTGGATGCGCTTCCAGCAAGGCGTCTGTGACAAGCCGACCTTATCGGCGAGCTCGGCAATGGAGATCGTCGCATCGGCCTGCAAAGCGGTGAGGATTTTGCGATCAATCGAATCCATGGGCAATTACTTTCCCGCCAAGCGCGCCGCGCGGCGTGCATCCAAAATATTTTGTTCACCAAAACCGCGTTGGTAGGTGTTTGAAATGGAAGCCGCCGCCTTGAGCCAATGTTCAACGGGCTGGCGTGCTGCTTGGGCTTGCGGCAAATCAATCTCGTCAAAGCCACAAGCCAGCGCATAGGCAAATTGATCGGCAATCAGCGGACCCGATGCACGCAAGGTGCCTTTGAAACCGGCGCGACGCAATTGCTTGGCAATCGAAAAACCACGCCCATCGCCATAAGAGGGAAAGGCAATCGACACGAGGTCGATGTCATTGAGATAGGGCACCAGCGCATCGCTTTTGAGCGTATTGGCAATCGTCACACCGATCCGCCGTCCGCGTCCATTGCCAGACAGCGCATCTTTCAGATGATCAAAAGCCACAAGAATGCGCGGCGCATCTGCTGTGCCATCTTCCGAGATGGTCCATTCATCCGGCTTCAATCCGTTGCGATCAAGCAGGGGCATGGGTCTTCTCCAGAAAAGCAGCCTTGAAAGGCGCAAGCCCCAAGCGGCGCACCGCTTCAATGAATGTCTCACCAGCTGTGCGGTGAGCAAGATAAACGCTCACAATCCGTTCAATCGCATCCGGCACATCATCGGCCGGAACACCCGGTCCCAAAATCTCGCCAATGGCCGCTGTTTCTGTCGCGTCACCACCGAGCGTGATCTGGTAGCTTTCCTGACCGCTCTTTTCGAGACCCAGAATACCGATGTGCCCGACATGATGGTGCCCACAGGCATTGATGCAGCCCGAAATCTTGATGTTGAGTTCACCAATCTCAAGCTGGCGCTTTTCATCGGCAAAGCGATGGGCAAGCGCTTGCGCGATAGGAATCGAGCGGGCTGTGGCCAATGAACAATAATCGAGACCGGGGCAGGCGATAATGTCGGTGATCAGGCCGGCATTGGCCGTGGCTAGGCCCGCGTCCACCAGCTTTTGCCAGATGATGAAGAGATCATCTTTCTTCACATAGGGAAGAACGACATTTTGCGCATGTGTGATGCGCAGCTCATCCAGCGAATAGGTTTCTGCCAGATCGGCAACCACGCGCATTTGTTCAGATGTAATATCGCCCGGCGCATCGCCGATGCCTTTCAGCGAAATCACAGCCGCTGCATAGCCCGGCACTTTATGCGGGAACAGATTGACGGATGCCCATGTCGCAAAGGCACGGTTCTCGGCCTTGGCAGTTTCAAAGCGGGCTGAGCGTGCGGGCAGGGTCTCGTAAGCAGGCGGCGCAAAATAAGCGGCAATGCGCGCCACTTCTTGCGGATCAGCGGCGATGGCCGGGCCATCAAGCTGGGCAAATTCGGCTTCGACACGGCGCGCAAATTCTTCGGCGCCGATTTCATGCACCATGATTTTGACGCGTGCTTTGTATTTGTTGTCGCGACGGCCTTCGAGGTTGTAGACGCGCAAGACAGCTTCAAGATAGGCGAGCAGATCGGTCTTGGGCAAAAAGCCGCGGATGGTTTTGGCAATCATCGGCGTACGGCCAAGGCCACCACCGACCATCACTTCATAACCGATCTCGCCCTTGGCATTGCGCAAGATGCGCAGGCCGATGTCGTGCGCGCGCACGACCGCACGGTCGCGCGCAGCTCCCGTGACCGCAATCTTGAACTTGCGTGGCAGATAATCAAATTCCGGATGAAAGCTCGACCATTGACGGATCAGCTCGGCAGTCGGGCGCGGATCTTCAATTTCATCCGCTGCAATGCCAGCGAAATGATCGGCTGTGACATTGCGGATGCAATTGCCAGAGGTCTGGATGCAATGCATCTCGACATCGGCGAGCAGATCCAGAATCTCCGGCACATCGCGCAGGCGCGGCCAGTTGAATTGCATATTGGTGCGCGTGGTGAAATGGCCGTAACCGCGATCATATTTTTCGCCGATCAAAGCGAGCTGGCGCAATTGACGCGATGACAACGTGCCATAGGGCACGGCGATGCGCAGCATATAGGCATGCAATTGCAGATAGACGCCGTTTTTCAGACGCAGCGGCTTGAACTCATCTTCATTGAGAGAGCCATCCAGCCGGCGTGCCACCTGATCGCGAAACTGCGCTACGCGCTCGCGCACAAAACGGGCATCGAATTCATCATAGCGATACATGGTTCAATTTCCGTTTGCGACGATGTTGTAGAGACCCGCTTGCTTGCCGAGATCACGGCGCACGCTTGGCCCCTCCGTCTTGATTTTTTCGCGGTAATGATTGGGCACGCCATGGCCCTGCGCGTCGAGGGTGATGTCGACCAGATAGGCATCGACCACTTGATTGGCCGCCAAGGCCCTGGCGGCGGCGGCCTCCAGCGCGCTGGCGGTTTCGGCATCGTGACCGATGAGCGCCACTTTCGGGTCCGGCGACCAGCTTGCTCCTGTCCAGAACACGACCTCGCCATCCAGCAGGTCATTGGCCAGCAGGATCACGGGTAGGGGCGGGCGCTTTGCGGTCGACATGACAGACCCTGCTTTCTGTCGCTCGCTCCCCCGTCAGGCTGGCAGCAGAGCATTATTCTCCAATGACTGGTTTAGATCAGCCTTCAGCAGCCGACAATTCACGTCAGATAGCGTGTTTTTCTCAAAACCACATTTAAAATAGAATAATATTCTCCGGGGCGCCAGTCCGATGTGGGGGTGATGTCCAATCGGGGAGGCTGGTGCGCAGGCTTTGCGCCACCTGCATCAATTTCCGCTACGGGGGGAATAAGTTGCGCGGAGGGCTGAAATTGGCGACCGGACGGGAGGGCAGCGAAAATTCCTGCACATTTTCTTGATCTTGGCCGATCAGGTCTGGTGATCCGACTAAAAATCACTACGTATGCACTCGTGGATAGCCTGCGATGTCCGTCCCCCAGAGGGGCATCGCTCCCCAGGGCTACTCCTCCCTTGACTTGCCCGCCTCTTCGTGAGGCGGGCATTTTCTTTATGGGAGCAAGCCCGATAGGGGGCGGGGGCCATGAGCCCCCCTTGTTAGCGCTGTGTGTTTTGCGCTGTTTGCCCGAAGAGGACTTTCTTCTCCTCATCGGTCATGGTGGCTTCCTTGCGCAAGCCTTCGCCCTTTTCATAGGCGCGGATGACGGCCGGCCGTTTGGCAATAGCTTCGAACCAGCGCTTCACATGGGGGAAGTCTTCGAGCTTCTGGCCTTGGCGCTCATAGGGCACGACCCACGGGTAGCAGGCCATATCCGCGATCGAATAATCACCAGCGATAAATTCATGCTTGGCCAATTGGCGGTCGAGCACGCCATAGAGGCGGTTGGTTTCCTTCACATAGCGATCAATCGCATAGGGAATTTTCTCGGGCGCATATTGCGAGAAATGATGGTTTTGTCCCGCCATCGGGCCAAGGCCACCCATTTGCCAGAACAGCCATTCGAGCGTCTGCACGCGGGTGCGCAAGTCACTTGAGATGAATTTCGATGTTTTCTCGGCCAGATAAAGCAGAATGGCGCCGGACTCGAAGACAGAAACAGGCGCACCCGCATCCGCGGGCTGATGATCGACAATCGCTGGCATGCGATTGTTGGGGCCAATTTTCAAAAACTCCGGCTTGAATTGCTCGCCTTTGCCGATGTTCACAGGGAACAATTTGTAGGCAAGGCCGCTTTCTTCCAGAAAAATCGTAATTTTATGACCGTTGGGCGTGGGCCAATAGTGAAGGTCAATCATCGAATGAGCCTTTCTTGAAATGTGAGCGGCGCGCTGCAAAAGATCAGCGCGCCTTGTTCTGTTTACGCAGTCTGGATCGGTGCCGCAGGTGCATGCCCAAGGATCATGTCGGAGGCTTTTTCGGCCATCATGATCACGCAGGCATTGATATGGGCACCGACCATATCAGGCATGGCAGAGGCATCCACCACGCGCAGATTGTCAATGCCACGCACGCGCAATTGCGGATCCAGCACAGCGCTTTCATCCGTGCCCATTTTGCAGGTGCCAGCCGGATGATGCGCGGTCACAGCCGCGCGTTTGATATAGGCATCGATCTCTGCATCCGTTGTGACCTTCTCGCCCGGTGTGCGCTCTTCACCACGGAATTTTGCCAGCGGTGCAGCATAACCCACTTCACGCGCCCGCTTGAAGCCATTGCGCAAGGCGGGCAAGTCGGCGGGGTCGGTGAAGAAATTATAATGGATGCGCATCGGCTCGTTGGGATCATTGGAGCCCAGCAGGATCTCGCCGCGGCTTTTCGGGTGGAGCAGGGTCGGGCGGATGCCATAGCCGTCCTGATAGGCGGGGCGTAGCAGCGGGAACCACAGATGCGCATTGGTCGGCAGGCCACGGAACATGAATTCAATGTCGGGCACGTCGAGCGACGGATTGGTTTTTACGAATGCATGCAGACCGCCGGGCACAATGGTGCCCGGACCCGTGCCGAAGAAATAGGCCTGCAACATGGACAGAGCCATACGGTCAAAGCGCATATGATTGCGGAAGGGCGAGACGCTATTGGCGCGCTTCCACATGATCAGACAGGCCAGATGATCCTGCAGGTTTTTGCCGACATCGAGATTTTCGACAACCGAAATGCCCTTGTCGCGCAAATGCGCGGCCGGCCCGATGCCTGACAGCATCAGCAATTGCGGTGATTTGAATGTGCCTGCCGCCACGATCACTTCACGTGCCGCATAGGCTTTGATGATCATGCCGTGATGTTCATATTCGACACCGCGTGCGACTTTGCCTTCCAGAATGATCTTGCGCGCATGGGCGCGTGTCTCGACCTTCAGATTGCGGCGCTTGCGTACAGGCTTGAGATAGGCATTGGCAGTCGAGGAGCGGCGACCGTTGCGGATCGTATATTGCGAACGGCCAAAGCCTTCGCCCTGCTGACCATTGTAATCATCGGTCACGGGAAACTGGCAGGCGCGCGCTGAATCAAGCCACGCCTCGTAAAGCGGATCATCTGTCTTGGCGAATTCGGTGCCGAGCGGGCCATCGCCACCCCGCCATGTATCTTCGCCACCTTCCCAGCTTTCGGCACGTTTGAAATAGGGCAGGATTTCCTTGTAGCTCCAGCCTGCTGCGCCATTTTGTGCCCAGCGGTCATAATCACCGCGATTGCCGCGCGTATAGGCCATGACATTAATGGACGATGAGCCGCCCAACACTTTGCCGCGGGCGGCTTCAATGCGGCGACCATTCAGATTGGCCTCCGGCTCCGTTTCAAAGCCCCAGTCGTGCATGTGATATTCATGCATCTTGCCCATGCCGAGCGGAATGTGAAT
>CANGRU010000029.1 GCA_947456315.1 Beijerinckiaceae bacterium
AGTCACGGAATTTGAAAGATGGTGTCTCAAACCTATTCTCGCCATCACTGATGGACTGAAAGCCCGCGTGCCACATGCCCGCGTGATTGCCTTCCCTAGAGGCGTGGGGTCCCATTTGGAGGCTTTTACAAGCCATTCCGGAATTAATGCTCTTGGCCTTGATACTTCGGCAGACCCGACTTGGGTTGCTCAAAAAATCCAACCAAAAAAGACTGTTCAGGGAAATCTTGATCCTTTGGCTTTGATTGCCGGCGGACGGGCCTTGGATGAGAGTGTTGATAGAATCAAAGCGGCTTTTTCCGGTCGCCCCTATATTTTCAACCTGGGCCACGGGATTACTCCGGAAACGCCGATTGCCCATGTGGAGCAAATGGTCGCCAGGGTTAGAGCTAAGTAATGACCTATCTCTGGATAAAGACGTTGCACATTTTGGCTGTCATCTCCTGGATGGCGGGATTGCTCTACCTTCCGCGGTTATTTGTCTATCATTGCGGCGTGGCGGTGGGGTCAGAGACCGCTCGTCTGTTCGAATTGATGGAATATCGCCTTTACCGGTTCATTATGACGCCGGCACTTGTCGTTGCCTGGCTGACGGGCCTCTATATGGCCTTTGCTTCTGCCTTTTGGCTTGAAGCTTGGTTTATCAGTAAATTTGTTCTGATAATTGCTATGTCCGGAGTCCACGGCTTTTTAGGACGTCTGCGGAAAGATTTTGTAGCTGGCACCAATTCCCGCGGCGATCGTTATTTCCGTGTCCTCAACGAGGTGCCGACGCTGTTGATGATCTTCATCGTAGCTTTGGTGGTCATGAAACCTTTTGGTTGAAAGACCACCACATCCTTCACCTGCTTGATCGGATGTTTGAATTAAGCTAGGTCTTACTTCCCTCCTAAATGGCGCTTCGTAATTGGCCTTGGGCTTTCTTTCCCGCCTGCGCAGCTGCCCTCCCATATATTCTTTTCATTCCGCCAACTGGTGCGGGATTTTGTAAGGACTAGCCCCGATGCGGGAAATCAAGCTCCAGGATCTCAAGCGTAAATCAGCAACCGAATTGCTGGCCTTTGCGGAGGAGCATGAAGTCGAAAACGCTTCGATCATGCGCAAGCAAGAATTGATGTTTGCGATTCTCAAGCAGCTCGCTAGTCGCGACATTGAGATCATCGGAGAAGGTGTTGTTGAAGTCCTGCTGGACGGGTTTGGTTTTCTGCGTTCGCCGGATGCGAATTACCTCGCAGGTCCCGACGACATTTACGTGTCGCCCTCTCAAATCCGTCGCTTTGGATTGCGTACCGGTGACACGGTTGAAGGTCTGATCCGCAGCCCTAAAGACGGTGAGCGTTATTTCGCGCTTCTCAAGGTCAACACGATTAATTTCGAAGATCCGGAGAAGGTCCGACATAAGGTTCATTTCGACAACCTCACCCCGCTTTACCCCGACCAACGTTTGAAGCTCGAGATTGATGATCCGACGCGCAAAGACTTGTCATCGCGGATTATCGATATCGTTTCGCCGATCGGTAAAGGCCAGCGTGCCTTGATTGTAGCTCCGCCGCGCACCGGTAAAACGGTTCTGCTGCAAAATATTGCACAGTCGGTCACAGCCAATCATCCGGAATGTTATCTAATCGTTCTGTTGATCGACGAACGGCCAGAAGAAGTGACTGATATGCAGCGCTCTGTGAAGGGTGAAGTCGTATCATCGACCTTTGATGAACCTGCCGTGCGCCACGTCCAGGTTGCCGAAATGGTGATTGAGAAGGCCAAGCGTTTGGTTGAACATGGTCGGGACGTTGTGATTTTGCTCGACTCGATCACCCGTCTGGGTCGCGCTTACAACACGGTCGTGCCCTCATCCGGTAAGGTTCTGACAGGTGGCGTTGACGCCAATGCCCTACAGCGTCCCAAGCGCTTCTTTGGTGCTGCCCGCAATATCGAAGAGGGTGGGTCGCTGACGATTATCGCGACCGCTTTGATCGATACCGGTTCGCGTATGGATGAAGTGATCTTTGAAGAATTCAAAGGCACCGGCAATTCGGAAATCATTCTGGATCGTAAAGTCGCCGACAAGCGTACCTTCCCAGCACTCGACATCACACGCTCTGGTACGCGTAAGGAAGACCTGCTTGTGCCAGCCGACATTCTCAAGAAGATGTATGTCTTGCGCCGTATCCTCAATCCGATGGGCACGGTCGATGCGATCGAATTCCTGCTTGGCAAGTTGCGTGAGACCCCCAAGGGCAATGCGAGCTTCTTCGAGTCGATGAACACCTGATGTGATTTTCAAGGATAGCGGGGTTATTTTTTCCCGCTATCCACTCAGGCTAAGCCTTCTTATGAGGGGCTCATGACAGACACGATTTTTGCGCTCGCCACTGGTTCCCTTGGGTGCGGCGTTGCGGTTGTTCGCGTGTCTGGACCTAAAGCCTCCCTGATTGCCGACCGTTACTGTGGTGGTCACGTAACACCACGTCAGGCCCTCTATCGTTCTGTTTCCGATCCACGCGACGGAACAATCATCGATCAAGGTTTGGTCCTTTATTTTCCTGGGCCAAACAGCTTTACCGGTGAGAACTGCCTTGAGTTTCAATTACATGGGAGCCGCGCTGTCGTTGCCCGCCTGTTTCAGGCGCTGAGTGCTGAAGACGGCTGCCGCATGGCAGAGCCCGGAGAATTCATTCGCCGCGCTTTTGAAAACGGGAAATTACCTCTTACCTCAGTCGAGGGCATCGGGGATCTTATTGACGCAAGGACAGAGTCCCAGCGCCGGCAAGCCCTGTCACAAGCCGGAGGGCACCTGGCTGATCGAGCTAATGATTGGCGTGAAACCCTTTTGGACGCCTTTTCTCTCCTCGAAGCAGAAATAGATTTTGCTGATGAAGGAGAGGCCCCCTCGGATGTTCTGCCTCAGGTCCGGCTTATCTTGGCCGATTTATTGACTGACCTGCAGAGTGCACTTGCCGATGCTGATCGCGGAGAACGTATCCGTTCTGGTTTCCGTGTTGCTTTGGCTGGTCCCCCCAATGCCGGTAAATCCTCACTGATGAATGCTTTGGTCAGGCGTGATGTGGCCATCGTTTCAGAATATGCCGGCACAACACGCGATGTCATTGAAGTTGAATTTGATCTTGGCGGTTTCAGTGTCCTCGTTTCCGATACGGCTGGTTTGCGGGAGACAGACGACCCTATTGAAATGATCGGCATCGAGCGTACAGAACGGGAAATCAAGAAAGCTGACCTCGTTCTTTGGCTCAATGATGTGAGATCAGCGGGCAGCGATAGAGATCTGGGACAATCGGATTCTCTGCGTGTGGCCACCAAAATGGATCTGGCTGAAGCTCTTCCTGATTGGGCTGATGTAGGTCTTTCAGTCGTGAGCGGAGAGGGGATCAACCAATTGCTCGCCCTTCTTGAGGATAGGGCTTCACGCGCACTTTCTGGTGAACCGCCCCTTGTCACAAATCTGCGTCAGCGTGCCTGCGTGACTTCAGCAGCTCGACATTTACAATCGGCCATGTCACATGATGGACACGGCATCGAGTTGATCGCTGATGATCTACGCCGCGTTTCAGCAGAGCTGGAAGCTCTTATGGGCAGAATTGGGACCGAGGACATTCTCGGTGCGATCTTCTCCCGTTTCTGTATGGGCAAGTAAGACAGGCGCGTGAATCCAGAGACGACTGTTTCACGTGAAACAGCCTCCGATTCGGGTGCGTTTCGACAGAGTGTCAGAATGAACCTAGCTTTTGATGTGATTGTTATTGGTGGCGGGCACGCCGGTTGCGAGGCTGCGGCTGCAGCTGCGCGTACTGGCGCCCGTACGGCATTGGTGACCCAAAGCGCCAATACGATTGGCGTCATGTCCTGTAATCCCGCTATCGGCGGTCTCGGCAAGGGACATCTGGTCAGAGAGATCGACGCTCTTGATGGATTGATGGGCCGGATGGCTGATGAGGCCGGAATTCAATTCCGTATGCTCAATCGTTCAAAAGGTGCCGCTGTTCGCGGTCCGCGAACCCAGGCAGATCGCAAACTCTATCGTCTGGCCATGCAGGCCGAGTTACGGGATTACCCCAATTTGACCATTGTGGAAGCTGAGGCTCTCGAGCTTCTGGCCGATCAAGGTCAGGTTACGGGCTTGGTGACATCTGTGGGTCGATTCGTCTCCGGATCAATTGTCATTACAACGGGCACCTTTCTTCGCGGCATGATCCATATCGGCGATGAACGCATTGCGGCCGGTCGTTTTGGTGACAAACCCTCCAATAGCTTGAGCGATTCTCTCCTGAAGCACGGGTTTGATCTCGGGCGTCTGAAAACAGGAACGCCAGCAAGGCTCGACGGACGGACCATCAATTGGTCTATTTTGGATGAGCAACAAGCCGATTCGGAGCCGGAACCGTTTTCTTATCTTTCCGCAGGGATCAAACAACGTCAGGTTTCGTGCTTTATCACCCGCACAACTCTCGCCGGTCACCGGATCATCCAGGACAATTTACACCGTGCGGCCATCCATTCCGGGGCCATTACGGGGCGGGGGCCTCGATATTGTCCCTCTATCGAAGATAAAATTGCCCGCTTTGCCGATCGTGATAGCCATCAGGTTTTTCTGGAACCCGAGGGGCTTGATGACCCGACAATCTATCCGAACGGGATTTCGTCATCACTTCCGACAGATGTGCAGGCGGCTTTTATCCGCACCATGCCCGGTCTCGAGAATGTCGAGATCTTTCGGACGGGCTATGCCATTGAATATGACTTCCTGGATCCCCGCGGCTTAAAGACATCGCTTGAAACCAAACATGTCGCAGGCCTATTTCTCGCCGGCCAGATCAACGGGAGCACCGGCTACGAAGAGGCTGGGGCGCAGGGGCTTGTGGCCGGTTTAAATGCGGCGCGCCGTGCTTGCGGCAAGGATGCGGTGACCTTCGGGCGCGACAATTCATATATCGGCGTGATGATCGATGATCTTGTTACCCGCGGGGTCAGCGAACCCTATCGTATGTTTACGTCCCGTGCGGAATATCGTCTGTCGCTACGCGCGGATAATGCCGACCAGCGTCTCACCCCTTTGGGTATCCAAGCAGGGTGTGTCGGCTTTGTCCGCCAGAGCCAGTTTGAGCGGAAGATCGAGCGGATCAATTCCGCAGTGACACGCCTCCAGAATATAATGATGACACCTAAGGAAGCGGGAGAATTAGGCTTCTCGGTCAATCAGGACGGTGTAAGGCGCAGCGCTTATGAGCTGTTGGCCTATCCAGATATAGATTTTCTTCGCATGGCTGATGCCCGCCCAGAGCTTAAAGATATCGACCGCAAGACGGCCGAACAGATCGAAATCGAAGCCAAATATGCCGTTTATCTTGAGCGGCAGGCAGCAGATATTTCTGCGGCCCGCAGAGACGAGGCGCTCGCCATCCCATCAGATTTCGATTTCCTGACGGTCGCCGGGCTTTCAAATGAAATCAAAGCGCGCCTCTCGGCCATTCAGCCTGAAACATTGGGGCAGGCTTCTAGAGTGGAGGGTGTTACGCCTGCTGCTGTTACGCTTCTGGCTGTTATGCTGAGACGACATCAAAAATCACTCCGGATGGCCAAAGCATGAGTTCTGCTGAGCGTGAGAGGCTGGTTCAGTTATTGGATCTGAAACCCGCAGATCTGGATCGCATGAAGGCCTATGAAGCCTTGGTCCGGAAGTGGTCGAACGTCAAAAATTTGGTCTCCGCCTCGGCGCTGTCGGATCTTTGGGTTCGGCATTTGCTGGATTCAGCTCAGGTTCAACGCGCATTTCCAAAAGTTAAACAATGGGCCGACCTTGGTTCTGGCGGCGGATTTCCTGGGCTCGTCACGGCAATTTTGCTGGCCGATGTCCCTGATGCGCATGTCCATTTGGTTGAATCTGACGGTCGCAAATGCGCCTTTCTGCGGGCTGTTTCACGTGAAACAGGTCTGCGCACCACGGTGCATCATGCGCGCATCGAAAGCGTGGTCTCGGATTTGGACCATATTGAAGCGGTTAGCGCGCGGGCTTTAGCCGAGATGGACCAGCTTGTGGATTGGGCCGCACCTTTGATCGAAAAAGGCGCGATTGGGGTCTTTCCAAAGGGTAAAGGTCATCGGGAAGAATTGACCAAACTATCAATGGATAGTAGGTTTAACCTAGAGATACGCCCCAGTATTAGTCAATCTGACGGGGTGATCGTCTTGGTCAGTAGACGTGACCCTTTGGGTGGAGACGTGTCGTGAGTACTCCGGAAATGCGGGTTTTGGTTCTCGCTAATCAGAAGGGCGGCGTCGGTAAGACGACCACGACGATTAACCTCGGCACAGCTTTGGCTGCGATCGGTGAAAAAGTCCTCATCATTGATCTTGATCCGCAGGGCAATGCGTCGACCGGGCTTGGTATCGACCGCAAAAGCCGCGATCGCTCCACTTATGATGTGATGACGGGTGAGCGTCGATTTACAGACGTCATTCAAGCCACGGCAGTGCCCCGCCTCTGGGTTGCGCCATCGACCCTTGACCTTTTGGGTGTAGAACTTGAAATTGCTGGCGATAAGGATCGCGCCTTCAAGATGCGCGCTGCGATCCAGGATTTGGCCGCAACAGTTTCGGGTGATGAGCGCTTCACCTATGTTCTTTTTGACTGCCCACCATCTCTAAATCTCTTAACAATCAATGCCTTAGCTGCCGCCGACGCTGTTTTGGTGCCTCTCCAATGCGAGTTTTTTGCGCTGGAGGGTCTCTCGCAGCTGCTCTCGACGGTTGATCAAGTCAAAAAAACCCTCAACCCTAAACTTTCAATCCATGGCATTGTTTTGACCATGTTTGATCCACGTAACAATCTGGCAACACAGGTTGTTGCCGACGTGCGTCAGTTTATGGGTGAGAAGGTTTATGACACCGTGATCCCGCGCAATGTTCGCGTGTCTGAGGCACCCTCACATGGCAAGCCGGTCTTGCTTTACGATCTCAAATGCACGGGCAGCCAAGCCTATTTGAAGCTGGCATCCGAAGTGATCCAGCGCGAACGCCGCTTGCGCGCCGCCTGATATTTAGAAAGGGCCTTCAATGGCAGAGGAATCACGTCCGCGGCTCGGTCGCGGTTTGGCGGCGCTCATCGGCGATTCGGCTCCGGAACCATCAGCTGTGGCACCCGCGACAGGACAGAAACGCGTTCCTATAGAATTCATCCGTCCCAACCCGCGCAATCCGCGGCGTTCGTTTGACGACGAGAATCTTGCAGAACTATCTGATTCTATTAAGGAAAAAGGCGTTATTCAGCCTATCATCGTGCGCGCCAATCCCCGCACAGCTGACGCTTATGAAATCATCGCTGGCGAACGTCGTTGGCGAGCCGCGCAAAAAGCGGGGGTCCATGAGGTCCCGGTTGTCATTATCGAAGCGGATGACAAGCAAGCGCTTGAAATTGCGATCATTGAAAATGTTCAGCGCAGTGATCTGAACGCCATTGAAGAAGCGTTGAGCTACGAACAGCTGGCCAATGAATATACTTATTCGCATTCAGATATTGCGAAGATCATCGGCAAAAGCCGCAGCTACATTGCCAATACGATGCGTTTGCTGAAGCTGCCGGCTTCGATTCATCAGATGCTCAAAGAAGGCCTGTTGTCAGCAGGCCATGCCAGAGCTCTTCTGTCCGTTGATGATGCCGAATCGCTTGCGAAACGGATTGTCGCAGAGGGTTTGACGGTTCGTGATGTCGAAAGATTGGCGAGCGAAGCAGGCAAACCGGCAGGCACGACTAAAAAATCGAACGAGGCTAGCAAGCCTAAGGCGCCCAAAGACGCCGATACGCGCGCCCTCGAAAAAGCATTGAATGATGTGCTTGGCATGAATGTGTCGATTGCGCATGAGGGCGAATCCGGTTCGGTCACGATCTTTTATTCGTCGCTCGAACAGCTCGACGCCCTTTGCCAAAGGCTTAAATCTTAAGATCCGCCACGCCGGGCGGCTGTTGCGATAGACCAAAAGGCGCGCGTGGCAAGGGCTTCTGACAAGCGTGCGTCCTTACGTATATCACTGAGCGCCCGGCCCAGAATGTCTATGGCGCGCGCCAATGCCTCGGTTGACCAGCGATCGAATTGCGCGCTCAAAGCTTCTTTTCGGGGAAAGATAAACGCTTTCCGGCTGGCTTTTTCCAGGGCTGCTTCACGTGGCACACCACGTTCAAAATCAAGTCGCGCACGATGCAGCATGACCGCATAGCGCGATGCCATGCCGATCAACATACCTGCATCATTGCCTGCGCCGAGGGCTTGCATCACCGTTTCATCGACCAGATCCAGACGACCTGAAAAAGCTGCATTGAGAGCTGAGTCGAGGTTCAGCGCCGCCGCATCAGCAACGATCGCCTCAACATCAGCTTGGGTAATTTCACTTTCGCCGTGCTTGTAAAGAAGCAGTTTGTCGAGCTCCAAACGCGTCGTGAGACGGTCAGCACCAAGGGAATGAGAGAGGAGTTCGGTTGTTTCACGATCGATAGAAAGGCCTGATTTACGGGCCTGTTCTGTAATCAGCGCCCGCAATTGCTGAGGGTCGTCATGGGTGCATTCGACGGCAGCTGCGTTTCTTTCTTTTTCAAAAAGTTTGCGCAATGCCGAATCGCGTTTGAGGGGGCCGGCTTCAACCAAGACGACCGTATCTTTTAATTCCATGTCCATGACGGCATCAAAAGCCGGAATCATGTTACGTGATCCAGCCTTCACCCAGATCGCCCGCCGGCCACCAAACAATCCAATCGTATTGCACTCGTCGGCGAGGCGACCTGTCTCGCTCGAGAGTTCGTCGCCATCCAAACGAACCAATTGGAATGCATCACTTGGGTCGTCAATGGATTGGCGCAGCACAACGCGCAGGCGCTCGTTCACGAGCCCTGCATCAGTGCCAAAAAAAAGATAAAAAAAGATATGGCCCGGCAATTTTGCGAGAAGCTTGTCAGCCTCCCAATGCCGAACTGCCACCATGATCAGCGTACCAAAGCGATGGCGAGGCGGTTCTTGATTTGCTCCGCCAAGGTGCGCGCGTCACGGATTTCAGCATCGCGTGCAGCGCGGATATTGGCAAACCGCTGGCTCGATCTGTCATACGAGGCGAAAGTAAAGGCCACGCCACTCGCAACGGGTGCGCCGCCCCCGATCGGCAGGAGCTTATAGTCGGCATCAATCACAATCGAACCGGCAGAGGCGCGCTGGCTGGTCGAATCAACGAGAGAGGCTTGGACGCGTTCACGCAAAACGATCTGAAGCCGATATTTCGGTTTTACCTCGGAGCCTGTGCCATTCAGCAAGAAGCGCAGCTCATTGCTGAGATAGTGTCCTGAACGCTCGGGAATTGGGTCGATGGCAATGGCTGCAAGATCATTTTGTAAAGCTGCACCCTCCACACCGCCATAAAGCGGTTTGAAGCAGCCCATCACAGGCAGAAGTAAAGCACACACAAGCCCGAAGCGGCTCAGTCGATCAGACCACGACATTGACGATCCTTTTCGGAACGATGATGACCTTTTTGGGAAGTCGACCGTTGAGTTCACGCACGACCGCCTCGAGTTTCAGAGCTTCAGCTTCCACCAGCGCTTGATCCGCATCAGCTGCGATCTCAAGTTCAGCTCGCTTTTTCCCGTTCACTTGAACAGGTATAACAATTTGGTCGTCGGCCGCCAAGGCGCGGTCGACTTGCGGCCATGATGATTCTGAAATTGGCTTTGTGTGACCCGCAACCGCCCAGCATTCTTCGGCCAGATGCGGCATCATGGGTGCAAACATCTGGATCATAAAATCCAGAGCTTCACGATAAGCGCGCCGCTCGTCCGCCGTAACCTGCTCGGGAGCAGTTATGGCCGCAATGGTTGCTGAGAGGGCATTTGTCATTTTGCGGATTTCCGCAAGGGCTGTGTTGAACCGCAGCCGTTCGATATGTTCCTCGACCTTGATCAGATGGCTATG
The DNA here is from genome assembly GCA_947456315.1 of Beijerinckiaceae bacterium. Classification (GTDB taxonomy): domain Bacteria; phylum Pseudomonadota; class Alphaproteobacteria; order Rhizobiales; family Beijerinckiaceae; genus Terripilifer. The sequence continues at coordinate 9,963 of CANGRU010000029.1, forward strand.
CACAATCTTGCGAATGGTCGTGGCCCGGTCATTGAGGGGACCGGTTGGCAGTTCCGCCCCCTGAGACATCTCGCCCATTTCGCCAACAAGACGCCAGATTTGCTGCACATAGCGCGAAGCACCCTGAACACCTTCTTCACTCCAGATCACATCGCGATCGGGTGGAGAATCTGAGAGCATGAACCAACGCGCGGTATCTGCGCCATAGGTGTCGATGATCTCGTCAGGATCAACTGTGTTGCGCTTTGATTTCGACATTTTTTCAATGGCACCAATGTTGATTGGTGAACCATCGGAAAGGTCAAAAGCTTTGCGTCCGTCTGGTGTTATTTCAAACCGAATCTCATTTGGCGTGCGCCAGCTTCCATCAGCAGCGCGATAAGTCTCATGGACAACCATGCCCTGCGTAAAGAGCCCGGCGAAAGGCTCTTTCACATTCAGATGACCTGTGGCTTGCATCGCCCGTGCGAAAAACCGCGAGTAGAGGAGATGCAAAATCGCATGTTCGATACCGCCAATATATTGGTCAACGGGAAGCCAATGATCGGCAGCTTTGGTTGTTGGCTGTTCGGTCGAAAGCGGATCGGTAAAGCGCGCATAGTACCAGGATGAATCAACGAAAGTATCCATCGTGTCGGTTTCGCGCCGAGCCGCTTTG
>CANGRU010000030.1 GCA_947456315.1 Beijerinckiaceae bacterium
ATAATGCGGCGACGATCATAGCGGTCAGCGGCAGGGCCGGTGACCAGCGACAAGGGCACTGTGGGAATGAAGGCGCACAGGCCGATCAGACCCAATGCCAATGTGTCTTTGGTGACGAGGTAGACGAGCCAGGCAATGGCCACATTCTGCACTTGCAGACCGAGCGTCCACAAAAAGCGGCATGTGACAAAGGCGCGAAAATCATGGTGACGAAACACCGCGCGCCCGCCCTTGGCTTCATGCTCACTCATGTTGCTCTCGTCCTCTCACGCCCTGTCCGGCTCTAACGCCACAGCACGCGGATGTCGAGAGCGACCACGCCACGCCCGTTCTCGCGCGCCACCAGCGGGTTGATTTCGATGTCCGAAATCTTTTCGCGATGATCAAGAAAGAAGCGGCCGAGTGCGGCTGATGTTTTCACCAAGGCTGTCTGGTCTGCCGCCGGCCGCCCGCGATAGCCCGCCAGCAATTTGGCGAGTTTGAGCGAGGAGATACGCTGCGCAATCTCGTCTTCTTCGAGCGGCAACATGGCGAGCGCCACATCTTCGAGCAATTCGACCAGCACGCCGCCAGAGCCGACCAGCAACATCGGGCCATAAAGGGCATCTTCGCGCGCGCCGACAATTGCTTCGACACCACCTGTCACCATTTCATGCACTTCAATGCCATCAATCCGCGCATCAGCTTTATAGGCTTTGGCATTGGCGAGGATCTGTGTGGCTGCGGCTTCAACACTTGGTCCATCACGCAGATCGAGCATCACGCCGCCCGCTTCTGTTTTGTGCAAAATATCAGCCGAGCGGATTTTCAGAACCACCGGAAAACCCATATGCGCCGCATGAGCGGCTGCCTCTTGCGGCGTTTTGGCCAGCGCTTGCGCGGGCGCATGGATGCCATAGCCTGCAAGCTTCTCAGCCAGATTGTCGGGCGTGAGATCGGATTTGGGAGCGGGCCCCGGCAAACGCGGTGTTTTGCCTTGGCGCTGTGCATGGAACCACAGCGCATTGATGGCGCGCAGAGAGGGCTGCAATTCCTGCAAGAAGGGGAAGCCCGCTTCCTGCTGCATCAACTGCGCCTCTTGTGTCATCGGATAAGACATGCGCGCAAAACCAACCACCGGCTTGTCTGTTGCCTCATGCATGGCGCGCAAGAGTGCTGTCTCTTCCCAGACCTTCGTGCGTTTGCCTGGCAATTGCGCGGCCCATGCAAGAACGTCCACATTGGGATCAGCGGCGACAATGGCGCACAGATCAGCAGCTGCTTTCAGATTGGACGGGATGCCGACATCAAGCGGATTACGCGGCTTGATCTCGTCTTGCATGTAGGGACGCAGGGCGGCATCCGTTGCAGGTGAAAACTGCGCGAGTGTCGCGCCTTCTGTCTCGACGTAATCATAGAGCATATCGACGGTGCCACCGGACGTGGTGACAAAACCGATGCGCGGCCCTTTGGGGCGGCGTGGAGCCTGGAAGGCAAGTGTCGCTTCCACCATATCATCAAGATTTTCGCAGCGGATAATGCCGTGGCGCTCACACATGGCGAGATAGGCAGCGTAATCGCCGGCAATGGCGCCTGTATGTGATTGCGCGGCATCGCGCGAATTCTGTGTCTGGCCGGTCTTCAAGGTGAGGATCGGCTTGCCCGCTTCAAGCGCGCGCGCAGCCGCTTTCATAAAGGCCTTGGGACGGCGGATACCTTCGACAAAGCAGACGATCTGTTTGGTGTGTTCATCATCAACGAGAAAGTTGATATAATCGGCCAGATCGAGATCAAGTTCATTGCCCGACGAAATGCCGTAGGAATAGCGCAAGCCGCGTGATGCGCCTGTCTTCATGAAGAACTGCAATGTGCCGCCTGATTGAAACACGCAACCCACAGAACCCGGCTCGAGTTTGGCCAGATCGGGATTGGGATAAGCAAACAGCTTTTCGCGATAGGAATGCGCGCCCATGCAATTGGGGCCAGCCAGCCGCAGGTTCGTGCGCGCCAGAACCTCGCGCACCTTGCGACCGCGCTCTTGTGAGGCCTCATCCGCACCATCCCCCACGCCGCCTGCGTAAATGGTCATGGATTTCACGTCACGCGCAGCGCCATCTTCGACAACGGCAGGCACAGCATCGGCAGGCACAATGACAATGGCGTGGTCGACGGGCTCAGGCAGATCGCGCAGAGAGGGATAGGCTTTCTCGCCGAACACTTCCGCTTGGCGCGGATTGATCAGATAGATTTTGCCATCATAGCCTTGGTCGCGCATAGCGCCGAGAATTTGTCCGGGCCAGCGGCCCCGCTCGGACGCGCCCACCAGCGCGACAGAGCGCGCACGCAGCGTATGTTCGACAGAGCGGAAATCATCCCCGGACATAGGTTTCTCCCTTTTCTTGTTCTTCTTGGCCGCAACCTCTGACGGGCGTTCAGCCATGTCTTATTCTAAGGGCCTTCAGCGCAAATCCGCAATCTCGGCGATGAGTTTGCGTAGCACTGCGTCCCCAAAAGTCTCGAAATTCTTCGCCACAATCATAAAAGACCCCTCGCCCCCGATCACCTCCTGCTCATAATGCTGATCCAGAAAGGGCTCGAAGGCCAGAATCGGCAGACCATTGATGACAATCCCCTGCGCCACAGCGGCATCGCGGGCTACACGCACCATGCGCCCGCTTGTGTTCTCGCCATCGCCCGACACATCGATCACCCGGCGCGCCGCTTGATGGGGCGCGTCTTCCAAAACGCGCACGCCATGATCAATCGCCCCGCTGATCGATGTGCCTCCACCAAAAAGCTGGCGCGGGCCCTCCTCAATCGCTTTGGCAAAAGCCTCGGCACTGGCCTGATCGCGGATGATCATCCAGCCAACAGACTCACGTTGCAAGAAAGGGCCGGTCCATTGGAACATCTGCACAGCAATGGCGCCGCGCAGGCCCGATTGAATGGCGCGCCAGACGCGTGGATTGCGGAAAGCTTCCACATAGCCGCGCTTTTGCAATTCGAAACGGGTTGGATTGACGCTGCCTGAAGCGTCCACGGCCAGCACCAGCGCGAGATCGACTTCTTCGGCGCGTGTCTCGACAGGCCGCGCGAGGAGAGCGGAGAGGAGAATGAGGGGTGCAACAAGCCAACGCTGCATAACGCCTCCCGCCGTCATTGCGAGCGAAGCGAAGCAATCCAGAAGCACCACGTGTGGCCTTCTGGATTGCTTCGTCGCTTCGCTCCTCGCAATGACGGGTGAGCGAAGCGACGTGTTTTATTCAGCCGCGCGCAGCAACCGCCCGCTTGGCCAGAACCGTCACGACATGCGCGCGATAATCTGCGCTGGCATGAATATCATTGTTGAGATCAGCCGCATCCACTTTGATGTTCTCGATGGCTTTGGCCGAGAAATCCTTGGAAAGTGCGGCTTCCATCTCGCTCACGCGGAAAGCCGACGGGCCAGCGCCCGTCACTGCCACGCGCACGCCAGCCTTCGTCTGCGCCACGAAGACGCCAACGACGGCATAGCCGGAGGCAGGATGGCGCAGCTTCTGGTAATGCGACCAGACCGGAATCGGGAAGCGCACGCCCACGATAATTTCGGACGGCTCCAGCGCGGTCTCAAACAGGCCGACAAAGAAATCATCCGCTGCAATCTTGCGCTTGTTGGTGACGAATGTTGCGCCCAGCCCCACCGTGCCAGCCGGATAATCGGCCGCCGGATCGGCATTGGCGCAAGAGCCGCCAATCGTGCCGCGATGGCGCACAGCCGGATCACCAATCTGGCCAGCCAGCGAAGCCAGCCCCGGAATCAACTCACGCACCAGCGCATTTTCATGCACCTCTGCATGTGTGGTCATGGCGCCGATGACGAGCTCATCGCCATCACGGCAAACGCCCTTGATGTCGGGCACTTTGGCCAGATCGATGAGATCGGACGGTGCGGCCAGACGCTGTTTCAAGGTCGGCAGCAGCGTCATGCCGCCCGACATCAGCTTGGCATCTTCATGCGTCTCAAGCAGTTTGGCCGCATCAGCTACGGAGGCCGGTGTGTGATAGGCAAAATTTTCCATCAGGCCTGTCCTCCCGCCATTTTCGCGCTGGCATCCACAATGGCTTCAACAATGCCCTGATAGCCCGTGCAGCGGCAGATATTGCCTTCGAGCTCATGGCGCACTGTCTGCTCATCCGCGTTGGGATGACGGCGGCAGATATCGACGCCGACCATCACCATGCCCGGTGTGCAGAAGCCGCATTGCAAACCATGATGTTCGCGGAAGGCTTCCTGCACCGGATGCAGCGTGCCGTCTGCCTTGGCGAGACCTTCAATGGTGAGGATCTCTTTGCCGCTCGCCTGCACAGCCAGCATGGTGCAGCTTTTCACGGCCTTGCCATCGACATGCACGGTGCAGCAGCCGCATTGCGTGGTGTCGCAACCCACATGCGTGCCGGTGAGCTTCTGATGGTCGCGGATAAATTCAACGAGGAGCGTGCGCGCTTCGACTTGTCCCGAAACGGCCTTCCCGTTGATCGTCATGTTCACATTGATGAGCACGATAAACCTCTTGTCGTCTTGATGGGGCAATCAGGCTGCTTTTGCAGCCTTGGCCTTTTGAATGGCAGTCCAGACGCGATCAGGCGTCAGCGGCATGTCGATGTGGCGGATGCCAAAACCCTTCAGCGCATCGCAGACGGCCGAGACAAAAGCGCCCGGTGCACCACAGGCACCCGCTTCGCCCGCGCCCTTGACGCCCAGATCATTGGTCTTGCACGGCACTTCATTGAAGAGCGCATCAATCATCGACAGATGATGCGCGCGCGGCATGCCGTAATCCATGAAGGAGCCGGTCACGAGCTGACCTTCGTCATCATAGACTGTCATTTCCGTCATCGCCTGACCAATGCCCTGCGCGACACCGCCATAAACCTGACCATGGACGATGAACGGATTGAGCACTTTGCCGCAATCATCCACTGCGATGTAATTCAGCATTTCGATCTTGCCGAGATCCGGGTCCACTTCCACTTCGATCACATGCGTGCCGTTGGGATAGTTGAACTCTTCCGGATCGCGCTTGAGGAAATAGCTTTCATCCAGGCCCGGCTCCACACCATCGGGGAGATTTTTCAACTCATAAGAGGCTTTCGCCACTTCGGCCAAAGTCACCGACGATGTGCCGGCGCTGAACACGCCCGCATCGAAGCTCACTTTTTCAGGCTCTGCCTGCATGAGATTGGCGGCGATCTTCGTGCCCTTCTCGACAATGCGCTTGGCCGAGCGTTGCAGACCCACACCACCCATCCAGGATGAGCGTGACCCGAAGGTGCCAGCGGCTTCCTTCGGCATGATCTTCGTGTCGCCCTGAATGAGCGAGACATTTTCAAACGGAATCCCGAGGAATGTCTGGATCAATTGCGCCCACACGGTTTCATGGCCTTGGCCATGCGAATGAGTGCCGGCGTACACGACCGCCTTGCCTTCCGGTGTCACCTGAATGCGCATCTCTTCGGTCGGACGACCACCTGACGGCTCGACAAAGTTCGACAGACCGATGCCGCGCAGCTTGCCGCGCTTGGCGCTCTCAGCGCGGCGCGCTTCAAAGCCTGCCCAGTCAGCCGCTTTCATCGCCATATCCATATTGCCGATGAAATCGCCGGAATCGATCAACATGCCCATCTGCGTGCGATAAGGCATCTGATCCTGACGAATGACATTGCGGCGGCGAATTTCATCGCGCGCCAGACCTGTCGCATCAGCAGCCGCATCCATCAGGCGTTCCATCAGGAAGTTGGCTTCCGGACGACCCGCACCACGATAGGTATCGGTCGGCACGGTGTTGGAGAGAACCGGCTTCACCGAGAAATAGAAATTCTCGATGTCATAGACGCCGGGAATAATGCGCCCGCCACCATTGATCGGCAGACGCGGGCCATTTTCGGCAAAGTAAGCGCCGCAGTTCACAATGGTCCAGACTTTCAGCGCCACCACGCGGCCATTGGCATCAAGGCCAAGCTCGGCATGATTGATCTGGTCGCGACCATGATAATCGGACACGAAGGTTTCGGAGCGATCACCGCGCCATTTGACAGGACGGCCGATCTTGCGGGTCGCCCATGAGACGACACCCAGTTCCGGATAAAGCTTGCCGCGAATGCCAAAGCCACCGCCGACATCAGCGGAGATGACACGCACCTTGTCGGCGGGGAGATTCATGACGATCTTAGCCAGACCCTGCTGAATCCGCCGGCCACCTTGTGTGGGCGCGTAAATGGTCAGTTCGTCATTGTCCCATTTGGCAACAGCACAGCGCGGCTCCATCGGATTGGGCACAACGCGGTTGTTGACGATGTCCACGACAACGCGCGTCTTGGCCTTGGCCATATGCGCTTCGATTTCGGCTTCGGGACGGTTTTCCCAATGCACGCCGACATTGCTGCCATGCTCTTCCCAGATCACAGGGCTGTTGGAGGCTGCGGCAAAAGCGGTGGAACCAACAGCGGGAAGCGCATCATAATCGACCATGACGAGTTCAGCGCCAGCTTTCGCCTGTGCTTGCGTTTCTGCCAGCACAACGGCGACCATTTCGCCGACAAAGCGCACGCGATCAATCGTCATGAAATCGCGCTTGGGGCGGAACATGTCCTTGCCCGCGAGATCCTTGAATTCGACATCGGTGATCAGCGTGCCGACACCATCGGCTTTCATATCGCTGCCGGTAAAGACAGCAACAACACCGGGTGCCGCTTTCGCTGCTGATGTGTCAATCGACAGAATTTTCGCATGGGCCTGAGGCGAGCGCACAAAGGCGGCCCAAACCTGACCATCGAAATTCACATCGTCTGTGTAAGAGCCCTTGCCCGTCAGCAGGCGGACATCTTCCTTGCGGCGAACAGGCTGGCCGATCCCGTACTGTCCCATGATGACTTTCTTCTCCCTTGTGCCCAGTGGTCCCGGGTCTCCTCCCCTTGTTCCTAAAGAGAGATCAGCCCCCCCGCAAGCCCGCGTGCGAGGCAGGGCGCAGAAGTTGACTTATGGGCCGCACAAAGCCCAAATCACCCCCGAACCGGGCCGGCAAGGCCCCAATAAAATGATAGGGAGATGACGCAATGCGCACGGACCGCCCCGCAGGGACGATTGACGACCAGATCGGCTATGGCAGCGATGTCGCCGCCCAGATGCTGCGCCGCGCACGCTTTCGCTATGTCAGCCTCAATCCCGGCGCCAGCTATCGCGGCCTGCATGATTCCATCGTCAACCATCTGGGCAATACAAACCCGGCCATGATTTTGTGTCTGCATGAGGATCATGCGGTGGGCGTGGCCCATGGCTATGCCAAGGCAACCGGCGAGCCCATGGCCTGCGTGCTGCACTCCAATGTCGGCCTGCTGCACGGCATGATGGGCCTCTATAATGCCTGGTGCGACCGCGCCCCCATGTTCGTGCTGGGCGCCACCGGCCCCGTAGATGCCACCCAGCGCCGCCCGTGGATCGACTGGATCCACACCTCTGCCGATCAAGGCGGCTTGGTGCGCGACTTTGTGAAATGGGATGACCAGCCCTCGTCGGCCCAAGCCCTCGTTGAGGCCATGGCGCGCGCCAATATCATCACCCGCACCGAACCCAAGGCGCCTGTCTATGTCTGCCTCGATGCGGGCCTGCAAGAAGCCGAGCTTGACACCGTGCCGGACTTTCCGGCCAACGCCAAAGTCAAACCGCCGACCCCCTCGCGTGCTGCCAAGGATGATCTTGAGACGGCCCTTGGCCTGCTGAAGGGCGCCCAAAAGCCTGTGCTGCTCATGGGCCGCACGGATTGGAGCGAAAAAGGCTGGAACAATCGCATCGCCTTGGCCGAGCGCCTCGGTGCTGTGGTCTTTACGGACCTGAAAAACCGCTCGGCTTTCCCCACCGATCACCCGTGTCATGTCGTGGCCCCGCTCGAACAGGTCGGGCGCTCGGCGGATTATGTACGCGACATGCTGCGCGATGCCGATGTGATCCTCGCTTTTGATTGGGTCGATCTAGACAGTGCGCTGCGCATCAGTGGCGAAAAGGTCAAAGCCAAGGCCATCCATGTCTCGCTCGATCATCATCTGCACAATGGCGCACACGCCAATTATCTGGCTTTGCCGGAACTCGATCTGTTCATCTCGGCCTCACCCGATTCCGTGATCGCCGATCTGGTAGCGGAACTGGGACCGGGCAAAACTAAATGCTGGCATGAAGAAATCCGCAAAATCCCGCTGCGCGATGAAACACGCATCAATGTGGATCAACTGGCTTTGTCACTGCGCGAAGCTTTCCCCAACAGCGACGAAGTCACGCTGACAGGCGTGTGCCGCAAATTCCCGATGGATGTCTGGCCTGCCCATTCGCCACTGGCCTATATGGGCAAGGATGGTGGTGGCGGCATTGGCGGCATGCCGTCCATCTCCATCGGCATTGCGCTCGCTTTGCATGACAAGGGCCGCAAAACGGTTGGCGTTCTGGGCGATGGCGACTTTTTGATGGGTGGTCATGCGATCTGGACAGCGGCGCGTCATCAGATCCCGCTGATGCTCGTCATCAACAACAACCGCTCCTATTTCAACGACGAGCTGCATCAGGAAACCGTGGCCAAGCGCCGCAATCGCCCCGCAGAAAACCGCTGGATCGGACAACGCATTTCGGACCCGGATGTTGATCTGGCCAAATTCGCGGAATCACAAGGGGCTGTCGGCATCGGTCCGATCATTGATCCGGCAGATCTGGGCCCCGCCATGAAGCGGGGCGCCGAGATTTTGGCCAAAGGCGGCGTGGTGCTGATTGACGTGCATGTCACGCCCGGCCAAGAGCGCGGTGCGGCCACAACCGGCCATCGCGCGACTTAAGTGCCCAAGGTTGAAAGCCCGGCCCAGGTCGGGCTTTCTGCCAAAATAGCCGTTTCTGACCTGCGAAATGACCAAAACGGCTCTTCGGATTGGCGTTTTGGTGCAAAACGGGGGACAAAATCGCAGAATTTGGCGATTTCACATGAAACAGCGGTCGCGTCCGGCTTGATCGGTCTGCGTGGAGCGTGCATGTCATAAAGCAAGGGCCCGCAAGCTGGGCCGCCCCTCTCCATTTTGGGAAAAAACCATGTCGCGCATCCAGATTTCAGGTCTCGCCGTCGACGCTGCTTTGCATCAGTTTCTGGTGAAGGATGCCCTGCCGGGCACGGGCATCACCGAACAGGCTTTTTTCGATGGCCTCGCGGGCTTGGTGCGCGACCTCGCGCCCAAGAACAAGGCACTCCTCAAAATCCGCGATGAGCTTCAGGCCAAGATCGATGCCTGGCATCTCGCCCGCAAAGGTCAGGCGCATGACGCAACCGCCTACAAGGCGATGCTGCAAGAAATCGGCTATCTGCGTCCCGCCCCTGCCGCCTTTGCCATCAAGACGCAAAATGTCGATGCGGAAATCGCAACTATGGCCGGCCCGCAGCTCGTCGTGCCCATGTCCAATGCGCGCTATGCTTTGAATGCCGCCAATGCGCGTTGGGGTTCGCTCTATGATGCGCTCTACGGCACGGATGCTGTTGTCGCCGAGGCACCCGCAAAAGGCTATGACAAAGCCCGCGGCGACAAGGTGATCGCCACCGCCAAAGCCGCGCTCGACAAAATTGCCCCGCTCGCCTCCGGCTCGCATGCCGATGCGACGGGCTATTCCATCCAGAATGGTGCGCTTGTTCCCGCGCTGAAAGATCCGTCCCAGCTCGCAGGCTGGCAGGGCTCACCCGATGCGCCGACCGTCATTCTCTTCAAGCACAATGGCATCCATGCCGAAGTGCATATCAACCGCGCCCATGTGATCGGCAAGGATGACAAGGCAGGTGTTGCCGATGTCGTGCTGGAATCCGCCCTCTCCACCATTATGGACATGGAAGACTCGGTCGCGGCCGTCGATGCGCAAGACAAGGTTGACGTCTATCGCAACTGGCTCGGCCTGATGACGGGCACGCTCACCGCCTCATTCGACAAGGGCGGCAAAGTGCTCGAGCGCAAGCTCAATGCGGACCGCGTCTATGATGCTGCCTCGGGAAAAGTCACCCTGCATGGCCGCTCGCTGATGCTGGTGCGCAATGTCGGCCACCACATGTTCACCGACGCGGTGCTGGATGGCACAGGACAGGAAATTCCGGAAGGCATTCTGGATGCCGCCGTGTCTTTCATGATTGCCATGCATGATCTCAACGGCAAGAGCGCGGTGAAAAACTCGCGCGCGGGCTCGGTCTATATTGTGAAGCCGAAAATGCACGGCCCCGATGAAGTGGCCTTTGCCAATGAACTCTTCGGCCGCGTCGAAGACATGCTGGGCTTGAAGCGCAACACAGTGAAAATGGGCATTATGGACGAGGAGCGTCGCACGACGATCAATCTCGCCGCCTGTATCCATGCGGCTTCTGAGCGTGTCGTTTTCATCAATACGGGCTTCCTC
>CANGRU010000031.1 GCA_947456315.1 Beijerinckiaceae bacterium
AATCGGCAGAGCAATGTCGCGCCAAGCAAGATCCGCATGGCGATGGGGAACAAATTGCTCGCGCGGCAAAGTTTCCAGCGCCCGCAAAACCGCGATGTTGGACACACCGCGCTCGCGCAGCGACAGAATGAATTGCATCGTGACCTGCGCCGGATCGGACGGCGTGTCCTCCGGCAGGCGGGCAGCAAAGTCGAACAAATCCCCTGTCATGGTCGGACCCTCACCGATGGGTTCAGGAGAACCGCGCGGTCAATCTGCTGAGCGAATTTTCATCCGTCAAATCGAGCCGCAATGGTGTGATGGAAATGCGCTGGTCGGCAATGGCGGCGAGATCCGTGCCCTTGGGAGGCGTGGTGCGCTGGCGTGAAAAGCCGATCCAGTAATAAGGGTTGTGGCGTCCGTCATGGCGCTCGTCGAGCTCCAGATAGGTCGCATCGCGCCGCCCCTGCACAGCAATGGACGTGCCTTTGACTTCATGAGGCCGACAGGCCGGAAAATTGATGTTGACCAGAACACCCGGGTCGAGCGCTTCCTTGATCAACTCGCGGATCACGCCAGCGCCGTGGCCTTCCGCGCAATCGAAAGGGGCGGCCTCGCGCTGGCCGGGCGGATAGCCTTGGCTGAGCGCAAACGAGCGGATGCCGAGCAGCGTGCCTTCCATGGCCGCTGCAATCGTGCCCGAGTAAGTCACATCTTCTGCAAGATTATGTCCGCAATTGACGCCCGACAGAACCAGATCAGGCGGATTGTCACGCATGATTTTGCGCACGCCCATGATCACACAATCGGTCGGTGTGCCTTTCACCGCATAGCGATTGTCTGACACATGACGCAGCCGCAAAGGATCATTCAGCGACAAGGAATGTGCCACACCCGACTGGTCGGTCTCGGGCGCCACCACAATCACATCATCACTCAATTGCCGCGCAATGCGCTCCAGCACATTGAGCCCTTCGGCATGAATGCCGTCGTCATTGGTGATGAGGATACGCATGGGATCAGGCCTTTGTGATGGTCGTAAGCCCACCCATGTAAGGACGCAGCGCGTCAGGAACTGTCACCGAGCCATCGGCATTCTGATAATTTTCCAGCACAGCCACCAGCGCACGGCCGACCGCAATGCCTGACCCGTTGAGCGTGTGCACAAAGCGCGGGGTCTTGTCATTGGCCGAGCGGTAACGCGCATTCATGCGGCGCGCCTGGAAGTCTCCGCACACCGAGCACGATGAAATCTCGCGGAAGCGACCTTGCGTGTCGCCTTCTTTCTGACCCGGCAGCCAGACTTCGAGATCACAGGTGCGCTGCGAGGCAAAGCCCATATCACCCGAGCACAGAAGCATCACGCGATAATGCAGACCCAGACGCTTCAAAACTTCTTCCGCGCATTTGGTCATGCGCTCGTGTTCGGCCAAAGACTCTTCGGGCTTGGTGATCGAGACCAATTCAACCTTGGTAAATTGATGCTGGCGGATCATGCCGCGCGTATCGCGACCCGCCGAGCCTGCTTCCAGTCGGAAACACGGCGTGCCGGCTGTCACACGCATCGGCAGCGCGCTCTCATCCAGAATCTGTTCGCGCACCAGATTTGTGAGTGAGACTTCGGCTGTCGGGATCAACCAGAAATCATCGGCAGCACGGAACTGGTCGTCACGGAACTTCGGCAATTGCGCGGTGCCGAACATGGCATCATCGCGCACCAGCAGCGGCGGGTTCACTTCCGTATAGCCATTCTGCTCCGTGTGCAGATCAAGCATGAATTGCATGAGCGCGCGTTCCATCCGCGCCAGCGCACCTTTCAGCACCACAAAGCGCGCGCCCGACATGCGCGACGCCGCTTCAAAATCCATGAGGCCGAGCGCCTCACCGATTTCAAAATGTTCTTTGGGCACGAAGCCTGCAGCAAAGGATGGCGCCACACCTTCGCGGCGCACTTCGACATTGTCATGTTCGTCTTTGCCGGTCGGCACATCGGCATGCGGTGTGTTGGGGATTTCGGCGAGTGCGGTGTTCAGCGCCTCGACGGCTGCCTTCTCCTGCACTTCCAATTCGCCCATGCGGGTTTTGAGCTCGGCCACTTCTGCCTTCAAGGCATCGGCGCGTGCGGCATCTTTGGCGGCCATGGCCTGACCGATTTCTTTGGAGGCCCCGTTGCGGCGCTCCTGGGCGGCCTGCAATCCTGAAATGGCGCTTTTGCGCGTATCGTCGAGGGCGATCAGTTTGTCCGACAAAGGCTCGAGCCCGCGACGGCGGCGGCCGTCATCGAAAAGGGCTGCGTTCTCGCGGATCCATTTGATGTCATACATAGGAGCTGCCTTGCCTCGCTGCGGCCGTGGCCAAATCTTTGGTTCGGAATGGCACTGAAGAGCCGCCGATGCAAGGGGTCGGTGGGCTGACTAGTCGTCAGACCCCGACCCTTCCATCTCTGCCTGCACCTTGGCGCGTTGTTTCTCGATCATCCCGACCGAAATGATCGACAGCTCGTAGAGGAACAGAGCTGGCACAGCGAGCGCGAACTGGCTGAAAATATCGGGCGGCGTCAGCACAGCCGCCACAATGAAGACCAGCACCACCGCATAGCGGCGCTTCTCTTTCAGAAAGGCACTGTCGATAATCCCGATGCGCCCCAAAAGTGTCAACACGACGGGCAGCTGGAAGGTGACACCGAAGGCAAAGATCAGCGTCATGATCAGCGACATATATTCCGACACACGCGGCAACAGCTCGATCTGCGCGCGGCCCGGTTCTTTCGATTGCTGCATGGCCAGAAAGAAATGCAGCAGGTTCGGTGTCACCACGAAATAAACAAGCATCGCACCCAGAGCGAAGAAGATTGGTGTTGCGATCAGATAAGGCGCAAAGGCCATGCGCTCATGCTTGTAGAGGCCGGGCGCCACAAAGGCATAGACCTGCGAAAAGATCACCGGACAGGAAGCAAAGAAGGCCGTGAACATGGCCACTTTGATTTGCGTGAAGAAGAATTCTTGCGGTGCTGTGTAGATGAGTTTGGCGTCAGGCCCGGCGGCATGTTCAAACGGCACGACCAGCAGATTGTAGATTTCCTTCGCAAAATAAAAGGCAATCACAAACATCACGATGAAAGCCAGCACGGCCTTGATGAGGCGAGAACGCAATTCGATCAGATGATCAATCAACGGGGCGCGCGTGGATTCAATGTCGGCGTCAGTCATGTCGCATCACGCCTTGGAAGGTTCGGTCGGCGCGGCCGGCGCATCGGCAACAATCGTCTCGGGCGCAACCGCAGCCGCAATGGTTGCCTCGGTTGCAGGTTCTTGCTGTTCGGGCAGATCCGGCATGTTGATAATATCCGGCGCCGGCCCCGTGCTATCGCCCTGCTCGGAGTTCATCCCGTCAATGGCGCCGCCAATTTCATTGCGCACTGCCTGCACGGGATCGAAATTGACATCGAACTTGGCGGAGTCGGCCATTTTGGTGACGTTGTTGCGGATCTCGTCGATTTCGGCCTCGCGCATGGCCTCCATGAACTGGCCTTGGAACTCGCCAGCCATGCGGCGCATCTTGGTGACGGCCTGCCCCAGCTGGCGCAGCACGCGCGGCAATTCCTTCGGCCCGATCACGATCAACGCGACAAGGCCGATGACGATCAGTTTGCCGGCATCGAAATCAAACATGAACCTGTGGTCCCAAAACTCAAAAGCCGCCGGCGCGGGATGCGCGCACGGCGGTGATTACCAAGGCCATGCGCTTAGCTGGCCTTGGGGGTCTCGGCGGCCGGATGCGGCTGAGCTGGATGGGGCTGGGCTGCAGCCTGCACAGGAGCTGGCTGCTCAATGGTGCGCACAGGCTCGGACTGGGCGGGCTTGGCGTCCGCATCTTCGTCCTGCATGCCCTTTTTGAAAGATTTGATGCCCTTGGCGAAGTCGCCCATCAGATCCGAAATCTTGCCCTTGCCCCCGAAGAGCAACAGCACGATCACGCCGACGACGAGCCAGTGCCAGATGGAAAAGCTACCCATGGAAAACCTCCGCTCGGACAGGCAACGAACGCCCTGACCGGTATCAACCCGAAACTATGCGCAGGAGACGGCAAAAACAAGGAGGCGATCGGCGCGCTCTTGCTTCTCCCGGGGGGAGAAGCTGTCCGCGACGCGGACTGATGAGGGGATTCATGCCCGAAGGCCCCAACCCCTCAACCGGCTGCTCCGCAGCCACCCTCTCCCTCTGGGAGTGGGTTAAATGTCCTTGCCGTCCTCGTCAGCCTCGGCCTGCCCCTCGGCTTCGGCCTCGGCCTCGGTCGCCTCGACCAGAGCCTCATCGGCCTCGGCTTCGTCCTCGATCGCCTCAATGGCAGCATCAAGAGCGGCAGAGGCTTCGGCCTTGGTTTCCTCGGTGATTTCCGAGAACAGGTCGTTGGCATCATCTTCCAGCGGATCTTCGCTGTCGGTCAGCTCGGCACTGTCATTGGGGGTCGGCACGCCGAAGCCCGATGGCAGGCGGCCATCGAACAGGCCAGCGCCCTTCAATTCTTCGAGACCAGGCAGATCGGTGATCTGTTCAAGGCCGAAATGCAGCAGGAAGGCATCGGTGGTGCCATAGGTCACGGGACGACCCGGCGCCTTGCGGCGGCCACGCAGACGAACCCAACCGGTCTCGATGAGCACGTCCATCGTGCCTTTGGAAATGGCGACGCCGCGAATGTCTTCGATTTCGGCGCGTGTCACCGGCTGGTGATAGGCGCAAATGGCGAGTGTCTCGAGCGCGGCGCGCGAGAGCTTCTTCTGCTCGTTCGTTTCGCGCGAGAGCAACCAGCCCAGATCGGCAGCCGTGCGGAAAATCCACTTGGTGCCGACACGCACCAGATTGATGCCCCGCAGCGCATATTCGGCCTTCAGCTCTTCGAGCACAGCAGAGACATCCGCCTCTTCCGGCATCCGCTTGGCCAGTTCTTTCTCTTCGACGGGATCAATGGCGGCAAAGAGGAGCGCCTCAGCAATACGCTTGCCCTCGGTCATGGCTGCGGTCTCCCCTGCGCCCTCTCCATCGGATGGCTGCTGCGGATAGAGTACGGCGATCTCTGCCACTTTTCTTCGTCCTTCTTGAACTAACGCGACTGCGAACAAACTGGCCCTCAGGCCGCTTGTCCTTGACCCTCCGGATCTTCCGGCGCAGCCGGCTGAGCCGCCGATGCCGATGTCCGGTTTTTCATCCAGATCGGCGCAAAAGCGCGATCCTGGCGAATTTCAATGACGCCTTCGCGCACCAGCTCCAGCGAGGAAGCAAAGCACGACGCGCGTGCCGTGCGCTGCAATTCGGGCGCGACACAATATTCGATGAGGAAATGGTCCATCGTGGTCCATTCCGAGATTTTGCCCGCCAGCCGCTCCAGCGCCTCGCGCGCTTCGGCCAGCGACCAGACCATGCGCTTCTTCAGCGTGACATGTGACAGTGCCTGCGTCTGGCGCTGCTGCGCATAGGAGGCGAGCAAATCATAGAGACTGGCCTGCCACTGCGAATGTTTGATGATCGACACGCCCTCGGGCGCACCACGCGTAAACATGTCGCGTCCCAAACGGGGGCGATTGACGAGCTGTTCAGCGGCCGTGCGGATGGCTTCGAGATGGCGCAGACGGGCAGCAAGTGCCGCCGCGAGATCGGCTGCCAGCGGCTCTTCGCCTGCTTCCTTCTCGCCGGCCACCAGAAGGCGCGACTTCAGATAGGCAAGCCAGGCGGCCATGACGAGATAATCGGCGGCCAGTTCGAGCCGCACCTTACGGGCGGCATCGATAAAGGTGAGATATTGTTCGGCCAGCGCCAGAACGGAGATTTTGGAGAGATCGACCTTTTGACGACGCGCAAGCTCGAGCAGAAGGTCCAGAGGACCTTCAAAGCCATCCACATCGACGAGGAAAGACGCTTCGGTCTCACCCTTGTCGAGTTCAATTTCGGCCGACTCAAACGGTAGCTCGGACGCCACGAATCACTCCGCAAACCCCGGAACAGCCGGGAGTGGGCGGAGACTAGTCCCCTAGCCTGCCATCGCAAGAGCAGAATCGAGCTGAGCTCGGGCGTCCACAGGATCGAGCGGTGGACAAGTTTCAGACAGACGCGACAAGGCCTTGTCAGCCCGTTCTGCGGCCCGCCCATCGAGCTGTGGGCAGGCCTCGGCCACCGGAACCGCCTCGGACAGATCGCCATTGCAATGCAGCGCCATATCGACGCCAGCGGCAAACAAGGCCTGTGTCCGGTCGGTGAAAGAGCCGCTCAGCGCTTTCATGGACAGGTCATCACTCATAAGAAGCCCGTCAAAGCCGATGGCGGAGCGGATGATCTCCTGCACGACTTTGCGCGAGGTTGTCGCCGGACCCGTCGGGTCAATGGCCGCATAGACCACATGAGCTGTCATCGCCATCGGCAAATGCGCGAGCTTTTGGAAGGGCACGAAATCCACGCGCTCCAGATCAGCCAGACTTGCCTCGACACGGGGCAATTCAAGATGACTGTCAGCGCCCGCGCGCCCATGACCCGGCACATGTTTGATGACCGGCAAGACGCCGGCCTGCATGAGGCCTTGGGCGGCAGCGCCACCCAGAAGCGCAACGCGTTCGGGATCTGACGCATAAGCGCGATCACCAATCACATTGTGACCATCGGGCGCGGGCACATCGAGCACGGGCAGACAATCGACATTGATGCCGCACGCGCGCAAATCCTGTCCCATCAATTGCGCGGACAAACGCACAAGCTCGGCCTTGCGCTCGGTTGAAACGGGCAACGCATTGAAACTTGCGGCAGGGGCATATTTCGGCCAGACCGGCGGGCCGAGCCGTTGCACGCGCCCACCCTCCTGATCGACCAGCACGGGCGCATCGGCGCGCCCCACGATGTTCCGGAATTCCTGTGTCAGCGCAGCGATCTGCTCGACCGACTGCACATTGCGCTTGAACAGGATCAGACCCCAGGGCTGATGAGCGCGCAAAAAAGCGCGCTCATCTTCAGTCAGGACAAGAGCAGAGACACCGCAAATGAAAGCCTTGGTCATGCGGGACGTCAGCTGCGTGCCACAAAGCACGTCCCGCCCGAGGATTTCAGCTTGGTGCACAAACGTGTCGCATCATCATTGGACAGATTGATCACACGCACACGATAGACAGTGCGTCCGCCATCTTCAGCCTTCACGATCACAGGACGGTTAGACCCAAGTTCGCTGCGGTATTTGGTATTGACGCGTTCCAAGGCGGATTTGGCTTCATCCGACGAGGTCGTGCCGACCAGTTGCACAGCATAAGTTCCAGCGGCGGCTGTGGCTGTTGCAACAGAAGCCGCAGCAGGCGCTGTAGCTTTGGGGGCAGCAGGTGCAGGTGCTGCAGGAGCTGTGGCGACAATATTCATCGGCGCGCTACCCGCACGCTGTGGCGGCAAGGGCATAGCTGGCGCTGCGGGTGCAGGCTTGGCATCTGTGACGCGGGTCGCCGCCTTGGTCGGCTCGGCCGCGCCTGTCGAAGCAGCAACCAAAGCTGCCATATCGCCGGGCTTGCCTGTTGGTGCTGCAGGAGCTGCAGGCTTTGCGATGGTAGCCGCAGGTGGTGCAACCGGTGCGGCAGGCGCATTGGGATCAATGATCGACCCATCGGGACGAACCGCGACAGACTTCACCCGTTTAGGCTCGGCAAAGAGCGAATTGGCAACGGGTGGCGGCGGAGGTGGTGCGAGCGTGACCGGCGCACCCGCCTCACCTGTGCGCGCAGGGCGCTGGTTGGCATTGCGTGCTGCCGTGCCCAGATCAACAGGCTGCTCTTCGCTTTGCACGACCTTGCTGTCACGCTGCGTATTGGCACCGCGCTCAAGCACAGAAATATTGGGCTTGGACGTATCTTCGACCGGCTGGGCGGGCTGCACTTTCACCGGACCCGAATTGGCCATGATGGTCGGCGCATCGCCAAAGGACGAGCCACCACGCATGGTGAGGGCCGCGGCCAAGCCACCGGCTGCGATCACGACAGCAGCACCAATCAGCAATTTGGCGCGACTGCGACGCTGCGGTTGTTCATCGGCAAAATCATAAGGGTCGTCATAAGCCTGTGGCTCATTCGTCCATTGGGACTGCGGCTGCGCGCTTTGCTGATATGGGTCTTGCTCGGCGCCATAAGCAGGTTGCTGATAGCCGCCATAAGCCGGGCCCGCATCAACTGCAGGCGCATAAGAAACCTCAGGCGCTTCCGAGGCCTCATAAGCTGGCGACAAAGACACCGGCGGGGGATCAAACGGCATAGACTGACGCGCCGCAGGCGGAGGCACGGACAGGCCGGGTGCGGGAGCGAAAATCTTGTTAAACGGATCCTGCCCATCGCCGACGAGGCGGGCGAGCTCGGCAAGCGGATCATTGGACGGCGCGCTCGGCTTGGCAGGTGCGCTCACCGGCACAGATTCGATGCTCTCGCGCAGACGACGCTCAATATCATCAAGGTCGATCGACAAACGCGACTCACCTGCGGGAGGCGACTTGATTGGATCATTCATCTCTCACCTCGACGCGCGACACCATCGCGCTCAGACCAGCGGCCACGCCAACTCGAGAAACAAAGAGCTGAAAGACAAAGGCTTTTTAAGCTCAACGCATCTCTTCGGGCGCGCTCACCCCAAGAATTCCCAAGCCCGACGCCAGCACCCTCGTCAAAGAGGCCACAAGCGCAACACGGGCACGGGTGGACTCTCTGTTTTCTTCATTAACAAAGCGTAACTCTGGGTGATCCTTGCCGCGATTCCAGTGAGAATGGAAGGCACTGGCCATGTCGTGCAGGTAAAATGCGACGCGGTGGGGCTCATGGGCGGCGGCCGCTGCTTCGATCTGGCGCGGATATTGGGCGATCATTTTGGCAATCGCCTTTTCGCCCTCATCGGTCAGCAAATCGAGTGAGGCATCAGCCAGCGAGGCCGCCGACAGATCGAGATCGGCAAAAGCGCCACGCGCCTGCCGCATGATCGAATGGGCGCGCGCATGGGCATATTGCACGTAGAAAACAGGATTGTCCTTCGACTGCTCGATCACCTTGGCCAGATCGAATTCGAGCGGTGCATCATTCTTGCGGAAGATCATCATGAAGCGCGTGGCATCAACACCCACTTCATCCACCACTTCACGCAAGGTGATGAAATCCCCCGAGCGCTTGGACATTTTGACCGGCTCGCCGTTGCGCATCAGCTTCACCATCTGGCAGAGCTTCACATCGAGCACAGCCTGTCCGGCCGAGACGGCTTTCACCGCTGCAGCCATGCGCTTCACATAGCCGCCATGGTCTGCGCCCCATACGTCGATCATGGTGGTGAAGCCGCGATCAAACTTGGATTTGTGATAGGCGATGTCGGACGCAAAATAGGTATAGCCGCCATCTGACTTCACCAGCGGGCGGTCGATATCATCACCAAATTCGGTCGAGCGGAACAAAACCTGTTCGCGGTCTTCCCAATCTTCCACCGGTGCGCCCTTGGGCGGTGGCAGACGACCATCATAGACAATGCCGCGCGTCCGCAGGTCTGCAATAGCCGCACCCACCAGATCGCCCTTGTCGCCATTGGTCAGCGAACGCTCGGAGAAAAAGACTTCGTGCGAAATATTCAAGGCCGCGAGATCGGTGCGGATCATGTCCATCATCATGTCGATGGAAAGCGCACGCACATCTGCGAGCCAGTCGGCTTCGGGCTTGTCGAGCAAAGCCTTGCCAAAGCGTTTGGCGAGCTCTGCCCCCACAGGCTTGAGATAATCCCCCGGATAGAGACCTTCCGGAATCTCGCCGATCGTTTCGCCCAGAGCTTCGCGGTAGCGCATGAAAGCCGAGCGGGCCAGCACATCAACCTGAGCGCCCGCATCATTGATGTAATATTCGCGTGTCACATCATAGCCGCCAAAGGCGAGCAGATTGGCGAGCGCATCGCCAAACACCGCACCACGCCCATGGCCGACATGCATCGGGCCGGTCGGATTGGCAGACACATATTCAACATTGACTTTGCCAGGCAGTCCCCTGCCCCGCCCGTAAGCCGCGTCCTTGAGGCAGGCGCGCAACACATCGGCATAGACGGAGTGTTTCAGCCGGATATTGATAAATCCCGGTCCCGCCACTTCGGCATTTTCAACATCTTGATCCTGCGCCAAAGCAAAAGCGATTTCGGTGGCAAGCTGGCGCGGATTGGGGAAATGGGCCTTGGCCTCCTTGGCATAGACCATGGCGGCATTGGTCGCGAGATCGCCATGCGCCGCGTCCTTGGTCGGCTCGACCACAAAGCGCCCCAGATCAAGATCGCCCGGCAGGCGGCCTGAGGCAGCAATCTCGCGCAGGATG
>CANGRU010000032.1 GCA_947456315.1 Beijerinckiaceae bacterium
GGCACGGAATCTCGGGGGCCAATGTCGACTATATACGGGCGACATTTGATCACCTCGTAGCCGCAGGGATACCCGACCCTGATCTGGAAGCCCTTGTTGCAGAGTTTTTGTGATCTCCTCAAAAGCGCTGTCTGTTGCGCTCCACGATGGGCTTCAGCGAAGGATCTTTGGCAATCGCCTCGGCGATCAAGACCTCGGATGATTGCTCCAACCGGTCTTGCAAGAGCATAAAGAAAGCCTGCTTTTCGAGACCGGGCTGGATAGGCGGTAAAATATCGATCACCACCGTGCCCGGACGTTTCAGCAAACTGCGTCGCGCCCAGAACAGGCCGGAATTGAGTGCGACCGGCAGACACGGCACTTGGCAGGCATCATAGAGATGCGCCACACCAAATTTATAGACACCCGGAGCACCAGCCGGTCGTCGCGTGCCTTCGGGGAAGATAAAGAGTGGGCGTCCTTGCGCGAAAATCAGGCGAGCCTTTTCTTCAACCTGCGCCAGAGCGCTACTTCCCTGACTGCGATTGATAGGAATCTGATCACATTTCCAGATGTACCAGCCGAATAACGGGATGAAGGTCAGCTCGCGTTTGAGAATGTAGCAGAAATCATCAAACAGCATGATGAGCGCAAATGTCTCCCATGCCGATTGATGCTTTGCAGCGATGATGAAGGGACCTTTCGGAATATTTTCAGTCCCGCGAAATTCGACATGGGTGCCGCAAATGACCCTGAGCAGCCATAGAGAAGATCTGGCCCAAAATTTGGCAACTTTGAAAACGTAGACGCGCGGCAGGGCGAGTGTTGGCAGTGCCAATATAAGCAGGATGCTGATATTGGAATAAAAAGCGACATTGAAGAGCAGTGAGCGCAGAAGAATCATCGGGGTGCGACAGCTCCGTTGGACAGGCTTGATGTGACAGCTTTAGAGCGTGTCCAGATTTTCATGATCTGAATTCGTCCCATCACCAGAACATATTTGACATATTCACTCGCAAAAAGACGAAGCGTGTGCGGTGATTGCCACCAGCCGTCCTCGCGCATCCGCGGGCTGATCACGGAATAGGGAATGAGTTCATGGGCTGGTAGCACATTGTGCAATTCAGCAAGAGCACGTGGCATATGATAGTTGGATGTTACGACGATAATTGTACGCAATATGTTGCTGCGCTCGGCCCAACGGCGTGCCTCTTTCGCATTTCCAAACGTGTTCACGGCTTCATAACCAAGATCAACACAGCAATCGATCAGGTCACGATATTTTGGATTGAGACGGGCAATTTCAGCGCGCGTAATGCCCGGGTTCACACCGGTGATCAGCATGCGCTCAGCGTGTCCTTGCGAGAACAGGCTGATCGCATCAGCAACGCGATCAGCGCCGCCTGTCAGGACAATCATGCCATCAGCATGTCGGTTGAGGACAGTTTCTTGACGCTCGACCTGAAAGCAAAAAACCAGGAACCCTGTTAGTCCAAGGGCAAGAGCCCATAATGTGGCCCGAAGAGTAGCGCGGATATATCGCGCGTTCATTCAAGGCCCCGAAGGTGTCGGAACACCACTGACCGTGAGGTCAGTCCGGTCAGCAGTGAAACAGACAGACCGATGGCAACGATGGCTGTGTAGCCAGCCAGACCCAAAGAAAATGTCCCAAATAATGCTTCCAGCTGGTCACCACCAGAGCTGCTGATGGCGCGGCTTGAGGCAAGCCCGCCAATCAGAAATGCCGCAATGGCCACAGCGCCACCGATGAGCCCGCCACGCAAACCAAGCCATAGAAAATGTCGCTGGAATTCGCGTGCAATATAGGAATCTTTTGCACCTACAAAATGCAGGACATTGACGACTTCGCGGCTGCCCGCCATGGCGCCGCGTGTTGCAAAAGCCACGGCTAAAGCCATGGCAAATAAAACAAGACAGAAAATGACGGCTGCCAATATCACGGTTGTGCGGGACATCGAAGCCAGGCGGTCAACCCAGAGTTGGTGATCATCAAGATTGGCACCAGGCACATTTTGCAACAATGTGCTTCGTAGTTTTTCATGATCGAGTTTTTTTTGTTCTGACAGACGCAGCACGATCATCCGAGGAACGGGCAGCTCTTTTAAATTGAGACCGGCACCAAGCCATGGCTCTAGCAACTTGTCAGATTCCGCGCGCGACAAGGTTTTCACATCCTCGATGCCGGCTGTTGCGCGTGCAATTTCCTCGATCTTACGCAGATCAAGGTCGATGTTGCGACCCGCGACGGGTTTAAGCTGGATGGTCATCTCTTGGGCAATATCTTGTCGCCAATTGCGCGAAGCATCATTGACCATAATGGCCGCTCCCGCCGTCAGAGAGGCCAGAAAGGTCATAATGGCAATGACGGTGACAAGTGCTCGTGTAGCAATGGCATCAGGCGGAACGATCGCAACATTGCGCCGACCGAAAAGATCGATCGTGGATGTATTATCCTGCGGCGCGTTGGGTGCGGCGTCCATTTGTCCTGTCTCAATCATAAATGTGGAGGCGGCCGTCGCCCAGAACAAGTCGGCGCGCGCCATCAAACTGGTCCATCAAACCAAGATCATGTGTGGCAATCACAACAGATGTTCCTGAGCGGTGAAGTTCAAGAAACAAGCGCAAGAGCCGTCGTGCAAGGCTTGGGTCAACATTGCCGGTTGGTTCATCGGCGAGCAGAAGCTCGGGACGAACAATCAGCGCACGCGCAATAGCTGCGCGTTGTTTTTCACCACCGGAGAGAACGGCTGGCAGGACATGCATCCGATCACCCAATCCGACCCATCCCAGCAATTCGACAACTTCGGCGCGATAGCTCGACTCATCGCGGCCTTGGACACGCAGGGGCAGGGCGACATTTTCATAAGTGGTCAGGTGATCGAGCAGACGGAAGTCCTGAAAGACCACGCCAATCCGTCGGCGCAGTGCTGTGATCTGGTCTTGGTCGAGCGCTGCAGCATCCTGTCCGAAGAGTGAAATAAAGCCGCGTGTGGGCTGCAAGGACAGGAGAATGAGGCGCAGCAAAGTGGTTTTGCCCGCGCCCGAGGGGCCGGTCAGAAATTGAAAAGATTGTGGTTCAATCGTGAAGGTGAGATCCCGAAGCACTTCGGACCCCATGCCATATCTCAGGCCGACATTATTGAACCGGACCAGTCCTGCGTCTTCGAGCATGCCCTTCCTTATGACAGCCAGCCTTGTTGCGCAAAGGCCCGATGTGGGGAACCGAATCGAATAACCCACCCTAGCAGTTTGGCCCCTTTTGCTCGACACCATGCCCCAGCTAGGCTAGTGGCAGATGATATGAGGATTTAGGCAGGTTGATGATGAGCGAAAGACGTGACGTGCGGGTTTTGTATAACGAGGCGGAGATCGCTGCCCGCGTCGAATCCATGGCCGAGGCTCTGGGCAAGACCGACTTTCATAATCTTCTGGTCGTGGCCGTCCTGAAGGGCTCGTTTATGTTTGCTGCCGACTTGCTTCGGGCCATGCATCGCCATGGCATGCAGCCGGAAGTCGAATTCGTCCACCTTTCAAGCTATCTGGAGGGCACCGTGTCCCAGGGTCACGTGACGATCCTGAAGGACATCGAATCGGACGTCTCAGGTCGCGATGTTTTATTGGTCGATGATATTTTGGAATCCGGCCGCACGCTGGCCTTTGCCAAGGATCTCCTGATGGCGCGTGGCGCCCGCAGTGTCTGCCTCAGCGTCATGCTGGAGAAACCCCATAAACGGGTTGTCCAGATAGATGCCGAGTATGTCGGCTTCAAATGCCCCGATGAATTTGTTGTTGGCTATGGTATGGACGTCGCCCATCAATACCGTGAATTGCCTTTCATCGGGGTGGTTTGCTGAGGTTCAGTTGACCTCTTCAAGCAGACGACGTGCGATCACTTGCGCCTGAATCTCTGCAGCGCCTTCGAAAATATTCAAGATGCGTGCGTCACACAGAACACGTGAAATCGCATATTCGAGGGCAAACCCATTGCCGCCATGGATTTGCAAAGAATTGTCTGCTGCAGCCCAAGCAATGCGCGCACCCAGCAATTTGGCCATGCCTGCTTCCACATCGCAGCGCTTGTCAGCATCTTTGGCGCGCGCCGAAAAATAAGTCAGCTGGCGTGCGATGTGGATTTCGACTGCCATCATGGCAATCTTGTCGGACACGCGTGGAAATTTAAGAAGCGGCTTGCCGAATTGAATCCGCTCATTGGCGTAACGCAATCCAAGTTCCAATGCACATTGGGCGACGCCAACAGCGCGCGCCGCTGTTTGGATGCGAGCAGATTCGAATGTCTGCATCAATTGCTTGAACCCTTGACCTTCAACACCACCAAGCAGATTGGCAGCTGGCACATCAAACCCGTCAAAGGCGATTTCATACTCTTTCATGCCGCGATAGCCGAGCACCTCGATTTCACCACCTGACATACCTTGTGCTGGAAAAGGGGTCTCGTCTGAACCGCGCGGCTTGCGCGCAAGGAACATAGAGAGCCCTTTATAACCGGGCTCATTTGGATTGGTGCGTGCCAAGACCGTCATAAGATCAGCGCGAACCGGATGCGTGATCCATGTCTTGTTGCCGGTAATTTTGTAACTATTGCCATCTTTCACAGCGCGCGTGCGCAATGAGGCAAGATCAGATCCGGTATTAGGCTCGGTAAACACGGCGGTCGGTAAAATTTCACCTGAAGCAATTTTGGGGAGAAATTCTTGCTTCTGTTCATCTGTGCCGCCACACAGAATCAGTTCGGCAGCAATTTCCGAGCGCGTGCCCAGTGACCCAACACCAATATAAGCGCGTGATAATTCTTCCGTCACCACGCACATGGCAATTTTGCCAAGGCCCATTCCGCCATATTCTTCAGGAATTGTCAGACCAAAGACGCCTAGCGCCGAGAGACCATCAACAATCTCAATCGGAATGTAAGCATTGGCGAGGTGCCATTCATGTGCGTGCGGCGCGACTTCGCCATCGCCGAATTTCCGCATTTCATCACGGATGGATTCCATCGTTTCATCAAGACCCGGATCGCCGATCATGGCAGCTGAATCTTGGCTCGCGATCCGATTGACAAGGCGCGTGCGATTTTCGGATGTATTGCCCATTGCCATCATTTGAGTGACGGCACCTGCGCGCAGTGCAGCGACGGTTTGTGCAGAAAGTCCAAAATCTTCAGGGCGCACAAATTCGCCCTGATTCATCGGAATGCCACCAAAGATTTGCGACAAATATTCGCCGATGCCGATGCGTGTCAGCAGGTCTTCGGTTTCGCCATAGCGCCCCTCGGCCTGCAATCGCTCTGCATAAGCGATCATTTCGCGAATGGATTCCACATAAGTGGCAAGCCAAGCGAGTCCGTGTGCTTCGTGCTGGGCGGCCTCGAACAAAGCCGACGAAATTTTGCCGTCACTTGAAACCTTGGCGCGCACAAGCCGGCGGGCCTCGGCATAGAGCTCCTCGACTGCCGAAAAGGCTGCGCGCGCTGATTCCAGAATGTCATTTTTTGTGGCCGGCTTGGCCAATGCTGCAACCTCGGCATTCATCCGGCCGTCTCCCGGGTTTGGAATAATGCTGCATCGCACCATGGTTAGGGCTTTTGGGCAATCCTTCTTTTGGATTGCCTATCCTTTCGCCCCGCGGCGGACCGCCAAGGCCACACCGATACAGGTCAGCGCCATCCCGGCAATTTGCAGGGCAACCAGAGTTTCATGGAAGAAGAAAAAGGCCTGAAGGGCAGCAACCGGCGGCACCAGATAGATGAGCTGGGCAGATCTTGCCACCTCGCCCCTGCGGATCAGGAACAGCAGCAGCGCGATGGACACAATCGACAGGGCGACCACGGACCAGGCAAGACTGAGGAGGGTGCTTGCCGATGTGCCGATCCGCAATGTTTCGAATATGAGTGCGGCAGGCAGGGTTACACATGCGGCCCCCATAAACTGCACCGCGGTGACGCTGCGCAGATCGCCGCTGTGCAGGAACCGTTTCTGGTAAAATGTGCCCAGCGTCAGCGAGATCATGCCTGCTGTGTTGATCAGCAGCAGCCATGTCATGCCCGACATCTGGCCCGCATCAACAGAGGCAAGCTTTGGCGTGAGCACCATAACAATGCCGGCAAAACCGAGAGCAATGCCCGCCCATTGAAGGATGCCGACCTTTTCGCCAGCAAGGCGGGGCGCGAGAATGGCGGTAAAAATAGGCTGCAAAGCTGCAAGCAATGCCGAGATGGACGCCGGAATACCGTGGCCCACCGCCCACCACACACCCGCCAGATAGAAGCCGTGAATGAGAATGCCGGAAAAAAGCGCATGGCCCCAATCCGCCCGGGTCTTGGGCCATTGAGCGCGTGAGGCAAAAGCAAAGAGAGCCAGCAAAGTGCTCGCGCAAAGGTAACGCAAGACGAGCATGGTCAGCACGTCAGAATCTTCAGAGATAAAGCGCGCAACGATCCACCCCGTCGACCAGATCAGGACGAAGAGTGCGGGGATGACGAAAGCCACCAAAAAGCGATTGTCGTGTTTGCCAGAATCCATGATTGAAAAATCATTAGGCTTGGCAGACGCAGATGTCGAGCCACAGGTGCAAGGCACCCGTGGCGCAAGTTACTTATCGGGCGCTGGCTTCAATTACATCGTCGAGGGTTTTCAGACCCGGTCGTGGTGAATTGACCAATACAGCCATATTGCCGGGGGCATGCTGGTTCTTCCACATTTTCGTATGCGCTGCAGGGATTTTCTCCCAAGGGAAAATTTCACCCATGCAAGGATCAATACGTCGATCAACAACAAACTGGTTGGCTGCAGCGGCTTGTTTCAAATGCGCAAAATGTGACCCTTGAATACGCTTCTGACGCATCCAGACAAAACGCGCATCGAAGGTCAGATTGAAGCCGCTCGTGCCAGCGCAGAACACAACCATGCCGCCACGTTTGACAACAAAGCAGGACGTCGGGAATGTCTGTTCGCCCGGATGTTCAAAAACAATATCGACGTCTTTGCGTCCGGTGATATTCCAGATGGCTTTACCGAATTTGCGCGCCTCCGCCATATAGGCGTTGTATTCAGCCGAATTCACTTTCGGCAATTGGCCCCAGCAATTGAAATCCTTGCGGTTAAGAACGCCGCGTGCGCCAAGGGACATAACAAAATCACGCTTGGTTTCATCGGAGATGACACCAATGGCATTGGCGCCGGCCGCAGCGCATAGTTGCACAGCAAAAACACCAAGTCCGCCAGATGCACCCCAGACGAGCACATTGTCACCGGGCTTCAGACGATGCGGTTCATGCCCGAACAGCATGCGGTAAGCTGTCGCAAGTGTCAGTGTATAAGATGCACTTTCTTCCCAACTCAAATGTTTGGGGCGTGTCATCAACTGGCGATCTTGTACACGACAGAATTGGGCAAAGGAGCCATCGGGTGTTTCATAACCCCAGATGCGCTGGCTGGATGAGAACATGGGGTCGCCGCCATTGCACTCTTCATCGTCGCCATCATCCTGGTTGCAATGGACAACCACTTCGTCGCCGACTTTCCAGCGCGTGACTTTGGAGCCAATCGCCCAAACAATGCCCGAAGCATCAGAGCCTGCGATGTGGAAAGGATGTTTATGGCCATCAAGCGGTGAAATGGGTTCGCCAAGCGCGGCCCAGACACCATTGTAATTCACCCCGGCCGCCATCACGAGCACAAGCACGTCATGGCTATCCAGCTCCCAGGTCGGGACGACTTCCAGCTGCATGGATTCTTCCGGCGGCCCGTGGCGGTCTTTCCGAATGGCCCAGGCATGCATCTTGGCCGGGACATGGCCTAGGGGCGGGATCTCGCCGATGTCGTAAAGATCTTTCAATGGCGCAGGCGCTGCGCCCTCATGTTCTGAACCAGCCATGTGCCGTCTCCTCCGAGCCAAGGCACCCGAATGTTAACGCGGATGTTGCGCTGCACCATACTACTAAGGTTTCGTAGGGCCGGAAGCCGTCTGGGACTGACTTTCTCGCGAGAACAGGGCTAGATTGGTCTTGCTGCTCTGCAGCATGCCCGATTTTTCCAGGACCAGATGAGCCGCCGATGACCACCGGAGCCCCTAAGCCTGACAAACCCTGGATTTTCCGGACCTATGCCGGCCACTCGACGGCCGCGGACTCAAACCGGCTCTATCGGTCCAATCTGGCTAAGGGCCAGACGGGTTTGTCGGTCGCTTTCGATTTACCCACCCAGACCGGCTATGATTCCGATCATATTCTGGCGCGTGGCGAGGTCGGCAAGGTCGGGGTCCCGATCTGTCATCTGGGTGATATGCGCACCCTGTTCGATGGCATCCCGATTGCCGAGATGAACACGTCGATGACCATCAACGCCACGGCACCCTGGCTGATGGCCCTTTATATAGCCGCGGCCGACGAGCAGGGCGCACCACGCATCGCGCTTCAGGGAACAACGCAAAACGATATCATCAAGGAATATCTGTCGCGCGGCACGTATGTCTTTCCGCCTGCGCCTTCGATGCGGCTCACGCGCGACATGATTCTTTTCACCACAAAAAATGTTCCCAAATGGAACCCGATGAATGTCTGCTCCTATCATTTGCAGGAAGCAGGCGCGACGCCGGTGCAGGAGCTCAGTTATGCTCTGGCCACCGCCATCGCAGTTCTCGATTCGGTGAAAGCATCGGGCGATCTTGATGCCGAAGATATGGCTGAAATCGTCGGGCGTATTTCGTTCTTCGTCAATGCCGGCATGCGTTTCGTCACAGAGCTCTGCAAGATGCGAGCTTTTACTGAATTGTGGGACGAGATCACGCGTGATCGTTATGGCATTACAGAAGAAAAATATCGTCGTTTCCGTTATGGCGTGCAGGTCAACTCACTGGGATTAACCGAGCAGCAACCAGAAAATAATGTCTACCGCATCCTCATTGAAATGCTGGCTGTGGTTCTATCCAAAAATGCGCGTGCGCGAGCTGTGCAATTGCCGGCTTGGAATGAGGCCCTTGGTCTACCGCGTCCCTTTGACCAGCAATGGTCGCTGCGTATCCAGCAGATCATGGCCTATGAAACAGATCTTCTGGAATATGGAGATCTCTTTGATGGCAGTCACGAAATCACCCGCAAGGTTGACGAGCTGAAAGACCAAGCGCGCACAGAGCTTGCGAATATTGAAAAGCTTGGTGGCGCGATTGCTGCGGTTGAAAGCGGCTATATGAAATCCCGCCTCGTCGAATCCAACACCAAACGACTTGAATCCATTGAGCGTGGCGAACAGGTTGTTGTGGGTGTGAACCGATTTCTCGAGAGTGAGCCCTCGCCCCTTACAACAGGCAACAGTGCGATTATGGTCGTGCCCGATCACGTTGAGGCGGAACAGGTTTCGCGGTTACAGACTTGGCGTGAGCAGCGTGATGCAAAAGCAGTTGCGCAGGCGCTGGATGATTTACGCCGTGCGGCAGCCGATGGCCGCAATATCATGGAACCTTCCATTGCAGCCGCCAAAGCGGGTGTTACGACGGGTGAATGGGGCGCTGTCTTGCGCGAATCCTTCGGGGAATATCGTGCCCCGACAGGCGTTGGCTCAATGGCGCGTCAAGTTGGCGGCGAACTTGATGCCATCCGCTCCGAAGTCGAGCGTGTGTCACACAAGCTTGGTCGTCGTTTGAAATTTCTCGTTGGTAAGCCCGGTCTTGATGGTCATTCAAATGGCGCGGAGCAAATTGCTGTGCGCGCACGCGATGCCGGCATGGATGTGGTGTATGAGGGCATCCGCTTGACGCCCGCCGAAATTGTCGAGGCGGCGCATAAAGGCGATGTTCATTGCATCGGCTTGTCGATTCTCTCGGGCTCGCATGTGCAATTGGTGCGTGATGTGGCCAAGCGCTTGAAAGCTGAAGGCCTCGCCCATATCCCCCTTGTTGTGGGCGGTATTATTCCGGCCGAAGATGAAGCCCTTCTTCTGAGCGAGGGCGTCGCAGCCGTCTTTACGCCCAAGAATTACGAGCTCAATGCGATCATGCGTGATCTCGTACAGATTGTTGACGAGCGTTATTAAAAAAGGGCGGGTATTAACCCCGCCCTTTGGCCTCAGTTCAGCTTGTCTTTTGGAAGCCCTAGAACGCCACCATCTGCGCTCGTTTCAGGCCTGCGGGCAGCGCCTTCAACAAGTTCGCCATTGATCAGCAAACCTGAAGCACTGCCTGTGACATGAACAGTA